>CAZOEH010000129.1:1953-7831 GCA_964578785.1 uncultured Desulfonema sp.
AAGTCTGTTTCCCGGCTCGCCCAAAGTCAAATGATCAAGAAAACATATTTCTTTTAATCCGGCTGACAGAGCTTTTTTTACATAAGACTCCATGCTGCCTTCTGCGTGGTTGCAAAGCATGGTATGTATATGATAGTCAACCGGAAAGGAAATATTTGTTTTTTCCTGATTCATAAGCATCGCCTTTTATAATATCTGGGAGGCCTTTTAAGAACGCCCAATTTTGGCCAAGTACAAGGAAGGCGATAATTTCAACCACAGGAATACATCGAGTATTTCGAGGATTGTAATTTGAGCCTGACACAGTAATCGGATAAAATGGAGTGTTATGTAAAGGTCTCGCTGGTATAATTGACACGCAATATGCTATATTGTCAAATAATAATGACGGCTGGAACTTTTAGACAGGATTAACAGAATTGACAGGATATTACCTGCGGCGAACACGGGTGACGCGGTGGGGGGAAAAGAATACTTGACCCACAAAGCGATAGGTTATGCTTGCCAGATTCCGCGAAGCGGGTGCATGTCTCAGACCGCTCTTCCGGAGCGGTCTGACAAATCATCTTGTTAATCCTGTAAATCCTGTCAAATATGTTTTTCTTAGAGTTAACCGGATAATTTTTCAAATTGAAAAAAAACACTAAAACAATCTATGCGTGCCAGTCCTGCGGATACCAGGCTCCCAAGTGGCTCGGAAAATGCCCCGACTGCGGACAGTGGCAAACTTTTGTTGAAGAATATCAAAACTCAAAGACTCCGGGCTCGTCCATTGAGGGGCTGCTTTCAGCACAGAGGGAGCCTGTCCGCATTGATGAGATAGAGTTTGACTCCGAGGAACGCATATTAACCGGCATAGGAGAATTCGACCGTGTCCTTGGTGGAGGGCTTGTGCCGGGAACCATGGTCCTGCTGGGCGGCGATCCCGGAATAGGGAAGTCAACGCTTATGCTGCAGGCTCTTTGCAGCCTTGCCGGGAAAGGGCTTAAGGTGCTTTATGTTTCCGGTGAAGAATCGATAAAACAGATAAAAATAAGGAGCAGGAGACTTTCCGCCGAATCTCCCGGTCTTCTTGTAGTATCGGAAATAGACATCGAGGCGATTCTTTCGATGGCGGGCACTGTCAAACCCGATGTGCTCGTAATAGATTCCATCCAGACCATGTTCTGTCCGGACCTTTCCTCCGCTCCCGGAAGCGTGAGCCAGGTGAGGGAATCGGCTATGAAACTGATGCTTCTTGCCAAAAAAACCAATCTTCCGACATTCCTTGTAGGTCATGTCACAAAAGACGGAGCCATTGCGGGCCCGAGGCTCCTTGAACACATGGTGGATACTGTTTTATATTTTGAGGGAGACAGAAATCACGTTTTCAGAATATTAAGATCGGTTAAAAACAGGTTCGGCTCCACAAATGAGATCGGTGTCTTTGAAATGAAGGAAAAGGGTCTCGATGAAGTTTCCAATCCTTCCGCCGCATTTCTTTCCGAAAGGCCTTTGAGTTCCCCCGGCTCCATAGTCACAGCCAGCATGGAAGGAACGAGGCCGATTCTTGTTGAGCTTCAGGCTCTTGCAGGCAGCACAAATTTCGGAACCCCGAGAAGGACAATCTTGGGGCTTGATCATAACAGGGTGGCTTTGCTTGTGGCTGTCATGGAAAAAAAGCTCGGGATGCACCTCATGGGTTATGATATCTTCATGAACGTGGCAGGAGGCGTTAAGGTCGACGAACCCGCAGTGGATATGGGCATTATTGCCGCCGTAGCTTCAAGTTTTCTGGACCGGCCTGTGTCGGAGGGTTCGGTAGTCCTCGGCGAAGTCGGCCTTACCGGCGAAGTAAGGGCCATAAGCCATGCCGAAACAAGGGTAATGGAAATAAAAAAAATGGGGTTTAAAAGATGCCTTTTGCCGGAAAGCAATCTCAAACGAATGGCCGTAATCGATAATATAGAGCTTGCCGGGATAAAAAACATATCCGAGGCCATGGAGCTGCTGTTTTAGGAGCGTTTTGCCTGACGGTTTCGTAAAAAATTCATTAGGCTAGGCGCGCTTCATCTTTCTTGACTTGGGAATTACTTGAGTATATGAAACGTCCATCTCCAACGGCAAACAAATGGGAAGATCATTATTCCCGCCTGGCCAGAAAGGAAAGTTTTCCTGCGAGGTCGGTTTACAAGCTGCAGGAAATCCAGGAGAGGTTCAGACTGATAAAAAAGGGAGACAGGGTTCTTGATCTCGGATGCTCCCCCGGTTCATGGACATTATACGCATCGGATCTGGCAGGTGAAAAGGGAACCGTCGCGGGAATCGATATAAAGAAGATTGACATTAAAGTCCCATCCAATGTCAGGATTTATAACTGCGACATTCTCGAAATTGACGATGAACACCTCGCTTCGATAGGAAAAGATTTCAACATTGTAATTAGCGATATGGCGCCTTCCACAACGGGCGACAAGTCCGGGGATGCGGCAAGGTCATACGAATTGTGCGTCGCGGCTTTTAATATTGCAAAGAAGCTTCTTTTGCCCGGGGGCTCTTTTTTATGCAAAATATTTCAGGGCGGGGATTTTAAGAAATTTTCAGAGAGGGTCAGAGCCGAATTCAATTCCCTGAAAATTTTCAAACCTCAAAGCAGCCGGAAAGCCAGCAAAGAGATATATATAATTGGGATAGGGTTCAAGGGGTCAAGGATTCGAGGGTTCCAGTGACAGCAACAGCCCATGTAGCTATATCGGTATTAATAGTCTTTCAATAAATATAAGAGGTATTTGGATTAGGAGGTTATCATGTCAGGTCACAACAAGTGGTCTTCCATAAAGCATAAAAAGGGGGCGGCGGATGCCAAGCGCGGCAAGATGTTCACCAAACTCATAAAGGAAATTACGGTTGCGGCAAGAATGGGAGGCGGAGGTGATCCGGCATCGAACCCGAGGCTCAGGTCGGCGGTGCTTGCGGCGAAAGCTGAAAACATGCCTAAGGATAACATCGAAAGGGCCATTAAAAAAGGAACGGGTGAGCTTGAAGGAGTCAGCTACGAAGAGATTACTTACGAAGGATACGGACCCGGTGGAGCGGCAGTTCTCGTGGAATCATTGACTGATAATAAAAACAGAACTGTTGCCGACATACGCCATATTTTCAGCAAAAGCGGCGGGAATCTCGGTGAAAACGGGTGCGTTGCATGGATGTTCAGCAAGAAAGGTTATATTACAGTATCAAAAGAGAATACAAATGAAGAGACCCTGATGGAAATCGCCCTTGAAGCCGGAGCGGAAGATGTCAGGGAGGACGACGGTGTTTTTGAAGTAATCACCGGGACAAACGACTTTGAATCTGTAAAATCCGCATTGGAGAAAGCTTCAATAAAATCAACCGACGCGGAAATCACAATGCTTCCCCAGAATACTACAGATCTTGAAGGAAAAGACGCTGAAAAAATGATCAAGCTGATGGAAACGCTTGAAGACTGCGATGATGTTCAGAAGGTTTACACAAACGCCGACATTCCGGACGATATGGCCTGATAAGATCAAATTCTTTGGCAAAAATCGACAAATCAATTACCAGAGCTGCGGCGCAATGGAACCTCAAGGTAATAAACATCAACAGTAATATTCCAATCGCCGGAAGTCCTGAACGCTGTGAACTCAGATTCGTCATTGAATGCGATGACGCGGCAACCTATCTCCTTGAAAGTGTTTTCGACACAGACGTTTATAATAAATTAAAAATAATATCCTGCCTCAATTATCTTTCCGGTAAGGGCCTCCCTGCTGTAAATTCATATATTTGTAATAACAAAGAAGAATATATCGTCGCTTGTGACGACAGGTTCTGGCAGCTTTCTCCTTATATTGAAGGGGCGGCTTTGTCCCGGCCGGAATATGTATTTGATAAGTGGCGGGGCTGGGTGCTTGCAGATTTCCTGATTGAACTGGAGAATAAGTCGAAAAAGATCCCGTTCTTTAACGACCAGCCTCCGTTTTCAATAAAGGATTATATTTATAAACTCATATCTCAGATCAGAAAAAACGACCCGGAAGTGCTTGGTAAAATCGGACCGGTTCTTTGTTTTCTTGAAAAAAGGTTCATGAAAATTCATGACAGTCTGCCGGTGTCGTTCTGCCACGGCGATTTTCATCCGCTCAATATAATATGGTCGGAAGATTCAATCAGGTCTGTAATAGACTGGGAGTTTATGGGAATCAAACCCCGGATATACGATGCCGCAAACATGGTAGGATGTATCGGCATCGAAGACCCCGAAGGGCTTACCGGAGAGCTTGCCTGTGATTTTATTACAGCCTTGAAAGATGCCGGATTAATTTCAGGCATAAGCCGGAAAGTATTTATCGAATTTGTTATTGCCTTGCGCTTTGCATGGTTATCTGAATGGCTCCGGCATAAAGACAGCGAAATGATAGAACTCGAAACTACGTATATGAATCTGCTCGCTGCTAATTCAGATATGCTGAAAAATACCTGGAAATTATAACGTCGAATTTCAAGTGCCGGTCTTACGGCGAAGACGGAATGTCGGTTCCGTGATATTTTTTATTAGGCGAATAATCCTTAATAATTGTTTCACTTAAAATTTACACATTCACGCAGGCTGGTTATATTGCTTTAGCCATGCCGCAGCCTCATTGATCGAGTAAAAAATCCGGATCTCATTGTGGATCTTCTCTCCGCCAAGCAGTTCATACATTCTTATCATACCAAAAGACACTTTATTGCTTACAACGAAAGCAACATGGCCTCCGCCTAACTGCTCGCCATACTTCTTGCTGATAATCTCTATTTTTTGCATGTCATCATTAGTCAAATGTTTCGCCGATAGCTTTCTATGATCGACAAGCTGCCTGGTTCCGACTACCCATTCTGGTGAATTAACAAGTGTTGTTAACAGATTATCAAAACCTTGAGCCGATGCTTCCCCATAAGTCCGTATCAGTACATATGCTGGCATGTGGTCAAATATGATTTCAAATTCCATAGAACCTCCGGAGCATATCAAGATAGTTAACTGAAAATCTCAGTTATCAGCATTTATGTTTGATTTTGTGAAGTATTGCGTTGTTCTTTTACTTAAGACTTTTTTCATATAGCCGGGAAGGTTGGTAGTAATAGATTTGGCGCCCAAACGCTTGAACCTTTGTGCTGTTTCGGGATCATCGACAGTCCACACATGGTATTCGAAACCTTCGTTTTGTATGGCCTTAACGAAAGAATCGTCAATAATCTTGTGGGTGGAGCTGAATCCGTCTGCACCTGTCTGTTTCAGAACATCGATCACGTTTTTTAGGGAAGGTTCTGTTTTGCCCGAGAATTTATCTTGCTTAAAATCCGATAACCAGTATGCTTTTATGCTCGGTTCTTTGCTTTTGAAACTGCGTATGACATCCTTATCAAAAGAGATCACGACAACCTGATTTTTTTTCAATCCCGATTTGGCCAGTTCATCAAATAGCCCAGGAAGTATTTCCGCCCCGCTTTTGATTTCAATATATATTTTTTTACCGCCGGGAATGGTTGCAAACACTTCTGAAATTAATGGAATTTGAGTTCCCCGCCATTTTTCCCCGAACCATGATCCCGCATCCAGTTTCCGCAATTCCTCCAGAGTGGATTCTTCAACAACCTTTTTTACTCCGGAGACTCTCTTTGTGTCTTTATCGTGTATGCAAACAATCGCCCCGTCTTTTGTCAGCTGAAAGTCACCCTCAATCGCATCTGCATTCTGTTCCCACGCAATCTTAAAGGCCGGTATCGTATTCTCCGGCGCCATTTTCGAAGCGCCTCTGTGTGCTACTATAACGAGGTCCGGCACATCAGCAGGTTCCGAAATTTTTCCAGTCATTGAAGTTATTCCTTCCTG
>CAZOEH010000130.1:0-7803 GCA_964578785.1 uncultured Desulfonema sp.
ATCCTTAGCAAATATGGTATCGGCCCGATTCCGCCTCTATGGTACGGTGTAGCCGCTCTTGCCTGTTTTACAGGAGCATATGTCGCTGAAATTGTAAGAGCCGGAATACAATCAATACACAGAGGCCAGATCGAAGCGGCAAGGTCTCTAGGCATGACATATGCTCAATCCATGATTTATGTCATTCTTCCCCAGGCATTGCGCAGAATACTTCCCCCCCTTGCAGGGCAGTTTATAAGCCTGATAAAAGACTCTTCGCTGCTCGGAATTATTGCTGTGAGGGAGCTTTCGAAAGCAACAAGGGAGGTTGTAACGACAAGTCTGCAGACTTTTGAGCTCTGGTTCGTTTGCGCGCTTCTATACCTTTTTCTCACTTTTACTTTATCCATGTTTGTTCAATACCTTGAAAGGAGGACGGCAGTATAGTGATAGAAGTCCAAAATGTTTATAAAACCTTTCTGGTTCCACATATTGTCCAGGCTCTTGTAAATGTATCGTGCAAAATAGAAGCAGGAGAAGTAGTTGTGGTTATCGGACCTTCCGGATCAGGAAAAAGTACTTTATTAAGGTGCCTTAATCATCTTGAAACGGCTGACAGCGGCAAAATCTTTATTGAAGGGATTGATATTCTCAACTCCGAATCAGATATAAATACATTACGCGCTGAAGTGGGTATGGTATTCCAGTCTTTCAACCTCTTTCCGCACAAAAATGTTTTTGAAAATATAACGCTGGCCCAAAAAGTGGTCCGCAAACGTACAAAAGCAGAAGCTTCGGAAAAAGCCTTTTCATTGCTTAATAAAGTCGGAATAAAGGATAAAGCAAATGCATATCCTGATCAGCTTTCCGGTGGGCAACAGCAGCGTGTGGCAATAGCAAGGGCTCTTGCTATGGACCCCAAAATCATGCTTTTTGATGAACCGACATCAGCTCTTGATCCTGAGATGATCGGTGAAGTTTTGGATGTCATGAAAAATCTCGCACGGGAAGGTATGACAATGGTAGTTGTAACTCACGAAATGGGATTCGCAAAAGAGGTTGCCGATAGAGTTATTTTCATGGATATGGGAGCTATCGTTGAAGAAGGAACGCCGGAGCACTTTTTTACCAGCCCTGTTAACGAGAGAACAAAACTTTTCTTGAGCCAGATATTATGATTTAATAACATGCACTCAAACCGAAATTAATTCTCAGGCCGGTGATTTTTCAATCCGGCAACAGTCAATTCGGTGTAAACTTAGGAAATATGGAAATTGCTCGAATACTTACTAATTGTCAGTCACACAGGAAATCACACGGATTAACGCTTTAGATAGCAAAAAAGATCATTCCCAAATGGCGCTCAGCCGGCTTAATGGGAGGAATAGCATTAAATTCAGCATATTTAAACCGATAAAGTACCATATATTGTATTCATTATATCGCGATACACCTTCTATTGTGTTTTTTTCCTTTACAATCAGTTTCCCTTCTGTTATGCTTCTGCCGGTAAAATAGTTAACTTTGAATAAGTCGCATTTGCGGGTCGGGGCATGATAAATCAGCCAAACGGCAGGAAATTTTCTATAATGATCATTATATTTATGTTAACAATTTACAAGGGGGATATGTCCTTATATGAAACTTAAATCGCTGGAAATAAGCGGATTTAAATCCTTTATAGACAAGGCCAACATCGAATTCCCTCCAGGTATCTGCGCAATTGTCGGCCCGAACGGTTGCGGCAAAAGTAATGTTGTTGATGCATTAAGATGGGTCATGGGCGAACAAAGCGTTAAGCAGCTGCGTGGAAAATCCATGGAAGACGTCATTTTTTCAGGGACAAACGGTAAACCGCCGTTGAATATGGCCGAAGTAACACTTACGCTTGCAAACGATAACGGATCAGCGCCTGAAGAGCTTAAGGATTTCACAGAAATCATGTTGACAAGGCGGCTTTACCGCTCAGGAGAAAGCACATACCTTTTAAATAAAAAACCCTGCCGGCTTAAAGATATCCATCATATTTTTTTGGGCAGCGGCCTGGGTCCGAAATCATATGCCGTAATACAGCAGGGAAACATCGGGGCAATTATCGATGCCGGGCCTGAAGAAAGAAGATTCTTTATAGAAGAAGCTGCCGGCATCACCCGCTATAATACCCGTAAAAATGAAGCATTACGAAAGGTAGAGGCTACTAATCAAAATCTTTTGCGCGTCACCGACATAATTTCCGAAATCAACCGGCAAATGTCCGGATTAAAGCGTCAGGCCCGAAAGGCGGAAATTTACAAAAACTTTCAGGAACGCATAAAAAAGCTGGATACATTTATTACGATCTTTTATTTTGATGAATACACAAGGCTGATAGATGAAACAGATGTAATATTGAAAGATTTAAGGGATACGGATATAGGACATGTTTCACAGCTCCGTAAGCTGGATTCTGTTGTTGAAGAGATAAAGCTTAAGCTTTCTCAGAAGAACCAGGAAATTTCCGAGCAGAAATCCGGTATATTTGAAATCCAGCGCAATACGGACAGGATGGAAAATGATCTACTGCACCTTCGGAAAGAAGAAGAGAGACTTATTGCCGAGATATCTGAGCTGGAGTCCTCACGCTCAGAACTCGATGAAAGAAACGGTAAAATTCTATCTGAAATATCCCAGGTCGAATCTCAAACTGTTTTTATAAGCGATGAAATAAACGCGGCACGCTCGGGCCTTGATAAAGAAAGAGACGCCTCTTTAAATATAAGGAGCCGGTTATCGGAGCTAAACAGCGAGCTCGATACATGTAAAACCAATCTTATGAATCTTGTAGCTCACGAAGCCAGATATAAGAACATCTATCAGAACGCGACAAACAACAGGGAAAACCTCAAAAGACGGCTCAAAAGAGCTGATGAGGAGTATGCAGTTGCTGCAAAAAAAGTATCCGAAATAAAAGATATAGTAACTAAAGCAGGAGATGAACTCAAATCATGCAGACAAATTATAGATGAACTGAGTAAAGAAATAAGCGGCGCCCAGTTACGGCTTTCTGAAAAAAGCGGGCTACTGGGTAGCCAGGTAAAGAAAGTACAGACTCTTGAGATGGACCGGAACAAGGTAAAGTCACGATATGCCGCTTTGAAGAAAATGGAAGATAATTTCGAGTGGTATAAAGACGGTGTCAGAACCATAATGAAAAATCGAAACGGACAGGATGGGATCGAAAGCGGTATAACCGACGGTATTATAGGGCTCATGGCAGATATCATAGAACCCGAATCTTCCTTTGAAACGGCAGTAGAAGCTGCACTGGGCGAATCCCTGCAGTATATTCTCGTCCGGGATCAGAGCGCCGGTAATTCGCTGATTCAATTCCTGCAGCAAAAGAACGCCGGCCGCAGCGGATTCATTCCCTTATCATCCATAAGGAAGCCGGAATGCGAATATTATAAAACCCCCGACCCCTCGAAACTGCTCTTAAACTATATCGCTGTCAAACCAGGATTCGAAAAAACGGTTGATACCCTTCTCGGTCATGTTGTTGTAACCGGGAATATCGATGAAGCACTTGATATTTTCAACAGCAATGGATCTTTTCAAACGGTTGTTACGAAAAACGGTGACATTATTTCTAACTATGGAATAATGGCGGGTGGGAGCAATGACAGTACTGCCGGAATCCTCGCAAAGAAGTATGAGATAAAAGAGCTCGAAAAGCAGATATCAGTTCTCGACAAGGATAGTGAAGACGCCCGTACCGTTCAAAAAACCCTGGAATCCGAAGTTAAAGCTGCGGAAATAATCCTGCAGAAGCTGAAAGAACAATATAACAGGGCTGTACAGGATGGGCTTGAAGCGGAAAAATTTCTATACAAGTCATCCGAAGATTTAAAACACGCAACCCGCCATATGGAAATCGTTCAGCTCGAACAGGAACAGCTTATCGGTGAAGAAAGCGATATTGATGAGGAGATAGCCAAATATAACGATGCGCTTTCCGGAATCGAAAGAGAAGTATCAGATGCCCGTGAAAAAACAGAGGCACTCTCCGGAAAAATTGGTTCTGCTACATTGGAACTCTCCTCATATGATCAAAAAGTTGTCGATCTCAAATTAAAGCTTACATCCCTAAATGCTAAACTGGAAAACGGAAACAACTCATTAAAACGACTTCGGGAATTTCATGATGACGGTATAAGGCAGATAGATATGCTAGGGCGGGAGATTACGGAGAAGGCCCGTAAAGTTGAAGCATCAAGACTCAAGATAACCGAAAACAATCTTGCTCTTAAAGGAATGTACGACAAAATAAAAATTATCAGGCAGGCGCTTGACAACAATGAGGCCGATTATAATTCAATTGATATCAGGCTGAAAGAACATGACGACCTCATTTCAAGCGTCAAAAATGAGCGGGAGCAGACTCTGGATAAACTGCGTTTGCTTGAAATTGAACAGTCTCAAAGACATATACAGCGGGAAAATATCGCAAAAAGATTCGAGGAACGCTACCAATCACTCTTTACAGTTGCAAAATCCGTTTCAGAGTCGTCAGGCGACAAGCCGCAAACAACCATCAATGAAATGGAAGTGGAACTTGACCGGTGCAGAAAAAAAATCGGGGATTTTACGGATGTCAACCTCGGCGCTATCAAAGAGTACGAAAATCTCAAAGAGCGCTTTGATTTTCTGTGCTGTCAGCGTGACGATCTTGTAAAAGCCATTGATGATCTGCATAAGGTCATCAGGAAGATAAATAAAATATCCCAGGAACGGTTTTTAAATACCTTTAACGAAGTAAATAAAAAGATAGGAGAGGTGTTCCCGAGTCTTTTTGAGGGAGGCTCCGCCAACCTTGTTCTGACAGAACCGGATAAGCCGCTTGAAACAGGTGTCGAATACATGATACATCCGCCCGGGAAAAAACTTACAAGGATGAGCCTTCTCTCAGGAGGGGAAAAAGCTCTTTCCGCCATAGCCTTCATATTTGCAATATTTCTGCTTAAACCTGCTTCTTTCTGTATTATGGACGAAATTGACGCTCCTCTTGACGATTCCAACGTATTCCGGTTTAATAATCTTCTGAAAATTATAGGCGGAAAATCGCAGATCATAATGATAACGCATAACAAAAAGAGTATGGAGTTTGCCGATATGCTCTTCGGGATAACCATGGAGCAGATGGGCGTTTCAAAAGTTGTTTCTGTCAGCCTCGAAAGGCCTAACCCCGATACAACTGGATAAGTAAGTTTACGCAATTATTTCCTGCCGGTCTTTTCAGTACCTCCTTGAGAGGAAGCAAAACACAGGAAATGATTTATGTATTACTAAAGGAATGAGCTGTGAAAATTAAAATACAGGCATCCATGAGGCCGGCATGAATCTGGGCTGGCTTAATAAGGAAAAGAATCCGAAAACCGGAGAAACCGGTCCTTCAGGCCCCGGAAGTTATTTCAAGCGACTGAAAGAACGCCTTTCGAAAACCCGTAAAACACTCTCAGGCGGGCTTGAAAAATTATTTTCAGGGAAACAGCGCATAGATGATAATCTGCTGGAAGAACTTGAAGAGCTGCTGATTACATCTGATATCGGCGTTCAGACTGCAACAAGACTTATCAAAAGCATATCCCAAAAGGCTTCCGTCATCTCCGGCCCCGATCAGATAAAAGAATTTCTCAAGCAGGAATTGCTTGTTCTACTGAACAACCCGGCTCCCGGAGAACAAAAGCCGGAAAGCAAGCCTCATGTTATCATGGTTGTCGGGGTTAACGGAGTCGGCAAAACAACAACCATAGGAAAGCTCGCAACAAAATATGCGGCTGCCGGCAATAAGGTTTTGATTGCAGCTGCTGATACTTTCCGGGCAGCTGCTGTTGAGCAGCTCACAATATGGGCGGAAAGGGCAGGCGCTGAAATTGTAAAGCACCACCGGGACAACGCGGACCCGGCAGCAGTGGCTTATGACTCCATTGAAGCGGCACTGGCGAGAAGTATTGATGTGGTCATTATCGATACTGCAGGAAGGCTTCACACAAAAACAAATCTGATGGAAGAGCTTAAAAAGATTAAAAGGTCGGTTTCCAAAAAATTGCCGGCAGCTCCGCATGAAATATTGCTCGTCCTTGATGCAACAACCGGCCAGAATGCTCTGGCGCAGACCGGCCTTTTTAACGAAGCGATAGGCATCACCGGTATTGTACTCACAAAACTTGACGGAACCGCCAAAGGAGGAATCGTCATAAGCATATGTAATTCATATAAGTTGCCGCTCAAATATATAGGAATAGGCGAGGGCATAGATGATTTGCAGGAATTCGATCCGGTATCCTTTGTTAATGCCCTCTTTTAATCCGAGCAGTAAAGGCCTTTCGAAATATTTGTCATGTATCGCCCGGATTTGATTTTTTACTCCGAGATTGTTTTATCTCTCCTGCAACCGCTTCAAACACATACGCAGCGCAGTTTTAGAGAGGCTGTCGCAATAAAAGTGTTGTGGGATGCCGGTTTTCACTTGACATCAAAATATTCCTGCTATAATTGCAGGACAGATAAGGTGTTTCAAGGTTAACCATCAATAAAAAAAGGGGGGAATGCACTATGACAAAAGCGGAGTTGGTCGACAAGGCGGCACAGGATGCCGGTATATCCAAAGTAGCGGCAGCTGCTGCCCTCAATTCTTTCATGGACGGCATAACGAAAACTCTTAAGAAAAAAGACGGCAAGGTTACTCTCGTAGGCTTCGGTACTTTTACAAAAGTCCGCAGGAAAGCGAGAAAAGGCCGCAATCCTCAGACAGGCGAACCCATCAAAATCAAAGCTTGCAGTGTTGTCAAATTCAGACCCGGCAAGAAACTCAAAGGAACGGAATAATAAAGATTTGCAGGCGGTTTATTATTATTCATCTTATATAAGAAAATAGACCGCCTTTTTTTATCAGAACCTTATATTAAAACCCTCAAACTCCCCGGCATAAATTTCTTCATCGATATCAACTCTGTTCACCTTTGAATTGAGAGGGCCTTTTTTGCACCATTCGATAACGGAAGTAACATCCTTTTTTTCTCCTTCAAATACCGCTTCCACCGTACCGTTCCTGTTGTTTCTTACCCAGCCGGTAACACCATAACTTTCAGCAACCCGTTTTGTTTCCATTCTGAAGCAAACGCCCTGGACCCTGCCTGAAACAATGACATGACATCTTGCTTTTTCCGTCATATTATCACTTTCCATAACCCTGCATCCTTCAACCTTCCAGCATAGCTCTGAGGGTATCCTCGTCAATTATCTCGACACCGAAAGCTCTAGCTTTTTCCATCTTTGACCCGGGTGATTTGCCTGCCGCAAGATAATCTGTTTTTTTACTCACAGACTCACTGACCTTTCCGCCCAGCATTTTGATTCTTTTTACGGCTTCGTTTCTAGTCATGGTTTCAAGGACACCGGTTAAAACAAAGACTTTTCCGTCCAGTAACGACTTTTTAATGTTTTCTTCGAAAACAAGCTTAACTCCGCTTTTGAGAATCCGGTCGATTTTTTTACGGTTCTCCTCCCTGTTTAAATATTCAATAAGACTCCGTGCCGCAACCGGTCCAATCCCTTTTATTTCTTCAAGTTCATCCGATGTCGCGCCAAAAATGCTTTCAAGGCTTCCGTATTTCAAAGAAAGAATTTCTGCAATATGCTCTCCCACATGACGTATTCCGAGAGCATACAGAAAACGTGCAAAAGATATACTTTTGCTCTTTTCAATTGCTTCTGCAAGATTTTCCGCAGATTTTATCCCCATACCTCCGAGGCTTTCAATTTTCGTTTTATCGAGATAAAATATAT
>CAZOEH010000131.1:0-7708 GCA_964578785.1 uncultured Desulfonema sp.
AGCCGATGTTATAAAAAAGAACTTTAGATAACTCACGTTGCAGGGTTGCGGTATGAGCTTATGCGGACCGCCGGAAACTTATGAGGTAACATAATCAACGCCCCCAGTTAGCCGATAATGACTTGTACAGGCAGAGAAGAAACACGCCTTCGTGAGTATTTATCCATTGGGGCTGTTCTGGACTGATGGATGTCCGCCAAAGGCCTCTGGCGGACTGCCGTTGAAGGAAATATTAAAAAGATTCCGGCGATCCGCATAAGCCCATACCGCAGCCCTGCCTTTAATGGAGTATTACGCAAAAGTTAAAAGAAAAACAGCGGAAAGTGACATTCATATGAATATTGACATATCTAAATTCAAAGACTGCAGGGTGCTTGTCATAGGCGATCTCATGATTGATGAGTATCTGTGGGGAGATGTCGACAGGATATCGCCCGAAGCGCCCGTCCAGATTGTTGCCGTGAAAAAAGAGGAATCCACTCTCGGAGGATCGGGAAATGTCGTGAATAACCTTGCCGCTCTCGGCGCAAAGGTTTTTGCGGCAGGCGTCACAGGAACCGGCAGAAGCGGCAACATGCTGCTTAAAAGGCTGGGATATTTGGGAGTGGATGCAGGAGGAGTTGTTCAGGAAAGGGAGCGGCCTACCACGCGAAAAACAAGAATTATAGCGGCTCATCAGCATGTTTTAAGAATTGATCGTGAGACAAGAAAAGAGATTTCAGGTGAAACTCTTGATAAGATCACGCATTTCATAGAGAAGGTAATTCCTGAAACGGATGTGGTGATTGTCTCTGATTACGGTAAAGGTCTTATTACGAAAACCCTTATGGTAAGAATCGTTAAAGCGGCGAAAAAAAACAGGAAGATAATCATAGCAGACCCCAAGGGCCTTGATTATTCGAAGTATGCCGGGGTCACACTGATTACCCCGAACAGAAAAGAGGCCGCCCTTGCCTCCGGAGTGGAGATAACAAACGACGCATCCCTTATGGAGGCGGGAGTAAAAATTATCGGCGGCGCCGATATTGAAAGACTCCTTATTACATGTGGTAAGGATGGAATGGTGCTTTTTGAAAAAGGCAAAAAACCGCATAAAATCAGGGCCGAAGCAAGGCAGGTTTTTGATGTTTCAGGAGCAGGGGATACGGTCATAGCAGTTCTGGGGCTTTGTCTTGCGTCCGGAACATCGTTTAAGGACGCGGCTTCTGTTGCAAATACCGCCGCAGGGATAGTGGTTGGAAAGGTCGGCACAGCTACTGTTTCTGAAAAAGAACTGACAGCCGCCTTAATGAAGTACTCTGCTCCCTTATCCGGGAAGTTAAGAAAAAAATAAAGAAAGTTGTTCGATGCTTTATTTCAGGGAAAGACCGGATGGAATAATTTTTAAGATTCACGTTCAGCCGCGTTCTTCAAAAAATGCGGTTACAGGAGTTTTGGGGGATGCTCTTAAAATAAAACTTACGGCCCCTCCCGTTGACGGAGCCGCAAACGGCATGTGCATCAAATATATATCAAAATGCCTTTCGGTTTCAGGATCACGCCTTGAAATTATTTCCGGGCACACCGGAAAATCAAAATACATACTTCTTAAATATGGCGACAAGGTATTGCAGGGTAACCCCGAAGAGTTGAAATCAAAAATTTTATCATTGATTCCGGTAAAATAAGATTTTTCGGACTATTCGTCTTCCCCATACCGGCTCTGCAACTTAACAATCCTTACATCAACCGCAATTCCTTCATTTACTGCAATTCCTTTTTTATCGAACTGGCGTGTTATTTCGGATTTGAGCTGCTCCATCGCCTTATTGGACAATCTTTTTCTGAATCGCGAAAAGGTCGAATGGGCCGGGGAGGGGGTCGTAAAAGGTATTCCGAGGAATTTTTTAAAGGAGATCCTGTCGTTTATATGACATTCCAGTTCCGGGTCGGAATTGATTCTGAACCATTTCTGCAGAAGAATGCATTTGAAGAGAAGCAGAGGAGGATAAGCTCCGGCGCCCCTGGCACTCATTCCGGTACTGTAATATCTGACGAGTATTTCTTCTATGGAGTCCCAGTTGAGCGAGTCGTTTATTTTGGAGAGGTTATCAAGGCAGCGGTTTTTATTCATCGAGCTCTTGAGTAGAAATTCGGCGAAATTCAAGTCCTGGCTTGCTTTTTTAAAACCCATATTATCCTCCGACAGGAAAATAAAGTTTTGAAAGTTATGCCCTGAACCCCTGTCTTTATTTCATATGGCTCAAATAATTGGTGATGTCAATATAATACAAGTATTTAAGATATTTAATTGGTAAACGGGAAAGAATGAGCAAGGTGTCGGGAGTTCGAGGATTCAGTAAGCGTTGGAGAATAAAATATTAAAATAATCAGCTTGACTTATCCGGGGCGATTGGCTAATAATGCCATTCTCTAAAAAACATTGATGCGGGGTGGAGCAGTCTGGTAGCTCGTCGGGCTCATAACCCGAAGGTCGTTGGTTCAAATCCAGCCCCCGCTACCAAATAAATCAGGGGGTTAGGCAAACAGCTTACCCCCTTTTTTCTTTTCAATGAAAACCATTTCCAATCGTATCCGGGCAATAAAAATGGTTCTATCAAATTTAATAAAAGGCTCTGCAGGACGCGCTTGTACGCTCCAGGTAGGTATTGGCGCCGCTTTGCCTCTGACGGACACCGCATTGTAATTCATTGACAAAATAGGAGTAATGTGGTTTTTTAAGTTAGCATTGAGACAAACCCGTCAATATCTTCAAGTGTCCTGCTGGACGCATTAGATATATCCATAAATATGTTATCCGTTTTAAACAACAAACGCGAATAGGATATTTGCAGCCCGGTTGATGGGTTGCAGGCCTTTTTATGAAAACGTTATAATCATTGTTATGCCCTGATATAAAAAGGAGATGCTCTAATGGCGGATGAGATAATAAATAAGTACGGAGAGAGGGTTGGGTATACTGATGCTGAAATGGAAAAATTTTACGAAGGCGGGCACAGGATACGGCATTTAAAACGCCTTTTCGAAACCGCCCCGCTTTATACTATAGAAGCCGAGGTTGTCAGATCCCGCAATTGCAATTCCGGCCATGTGGAGGGTCAGAAGTTATTTCTGGATGTTGACGGTAATTTACTGACCAGGCTGTGTCCGAAGAAAATGTGTGTATATCTTGTTTCCCAGCTTGTTATTCCCGTCGCACAGATCAATGAACGCCTGAGCGAAGGCCATGACCCGAATAACTTTCACTTTATGCGTTATGTAAGGTGCCCCGATGTCGGTGTGGAATGCATGGGCTACGGCGATGTGATGCTGAAGGTGAGTGTTATTCCGCGTGTGCCGTGAACGCGGTAATGTCTCCAATTAATAAAAGGCAGGGATTGGCTGAACAGTTTTTCCAGCGGATATGGTATCGGGGAGCTTCAATTTCCAGGTCTGACCTGGCTGTCTTATAATAGAGAAGCAGCATTAAGATTAATACAAAACTAAAAGGAGGGCAGTACTATGACGGTACAGAAGGTTTTATGGGTTGCTGTATTTGTTGCGGTTCTTGCGCTCGTGTCATGCGCGACCGTGGGAAAGCAGTTTGACCGGACGCATATAGGCGATATTAAGACCGGCGTCCATGACAAAAACCAGATTCGCAGCTGGTTCGGTTCCCCGGGCCAGTTGCAGCCGATCACGGGCAGTCCGGCCGGGTGCATTGAGCGGTGGATTTACGTTCACGCTTACTCATCCTTTGGCGGGGCTAAATCGAAGGCCGCAACCCTGGTCGTGGATTTTGACAAAAACGGGAAGGTGTGCGACCACGCGTACGTAGAGCAATGATAAGTGTACAAAACGAACTGCGAGCCGGGACCTCCGCTATGCTCCGGGAGTCCCGGTTTTTCGTCCGGTGGATGAAGCGGTCAAATGAATCGATTGGAAATAGAACGACGGGAAATAAAGCGGGTAACAGATCTTATGCCGAATAAAGTGAAACTGGTTTCAACATTATCAGGAGATGAATATCCGTTTGAGAGAATTGAAGAGTTTTCGGATAACGGAGAATCCCTGGAGGTAAGGGTTCCGGGGATAGAGAGCGCGAAAATCAGAAAAGGTAAATATTTATGGGAGCGTTATGCCGATTTTTTACCTTTTTCAAATATAGACGAATCGATATCCCTCGGAGAAGGAAATACTGCCCTGATAAAAGCCGGCCGGAAACTTATCGATTTTACCGGTCTGGAAAATCTCTATCTCAAGAATGAAACGCAAAATCCTACGTTAAGTTTTAAAGACCGGGGCTCCCTTGCCTGTATCGCAATGTCTAAAGAGATGAGGGAATCGGTAACCGCCACAATTTCAACAGGCAACATGGGGAATTCCATAGCTGCTTACGGCGCAAAGGCCGGTATTAATGTGATTGTATTCGTACCCCATTTTTGTCCGAAAGAGAAGATCATGGCAATGGGGATTCACGGGGCAGCGGTGATGAAAATTACAGCTCCCGATTATTCGGAAATGAAAAAACGTATTCTGGGTTTGGCCGGAAATCTTGACCTGAGAATAGTTTCCGGAAACGGTCCGGTCCGTGTCGAAGGATATAAAATGATCTCCTTTGAGATGTTCGAACAGATGGAGAGAGCGATTCCGGACTACATTGCCGTACCGACTTCAGCGTGCGGCCACATCAGGGGACTTTTCAAGGGATATAAAGAATTGCGGCAGGCGGGGATTACCGGCAGTATCCCTAAAATGATCGTGGTTCAGGCAAAAAACAACAGCCCGATAGTAAGCGCGATAAAAAAGCGCAAAAAGAATGTCATTCCATTTTCGGATTTTCATACCGTGGCGGAAGCCATCACATCAGGCGACCCCATAGGAGGCGACGAGATTATCGACAAGGCTTATAAATACGGCTGGCCTGCTGAAGATGTTGCCGAAGATGAGATTATCAGGGCGCAAAAGATACTGGCCGAGTCCGGTTACTTCGTGGAACCTGCATCGGCAACGAGTCTTTACGCTGTAAAAAAACTGAAAGAGTCCGGCAAAATCGACGCGAAGGCTTCTGTTGTAATCATCCTGACCGGTTCGGGATTCAAAGATACCGGGGTGTTTAAATATCATAAAGCCGATGTCAGAAAAATGAATTTAAACAGGGTCGAAGGAGTTTTGAAAAAAATCCTGAAGGCCGGGGTCTAACGGCGTATGCCGGATAGCACGGCGATGGTTCCGAACATGAAGAGCTTTATCCTTATATCATGAAGACCGGCATCCCTCATTATAAGAGAGAGTTCCTGAGGCGTTTTAAAACTTTCAGTGCTTGAGGTAAGATAGCGGTAGGCATTTCTGTTGCCTGCAAAAAAGAGCCCGAGAGCCGGGATGATAAATTTAAGATAAAGAAGGATAAAAGGACGCAGGATGTTTTGCGGGGGAGGGGATGTTTCAAGGCATACGACTCTGCCGCCTGGTTTGACGGTGCGTACCTGCTCAATAAACGCGCGGCCGTCATCCGTGACGTTTCTTATGAGATAGCCTGATGTAACTGCGTCAAATACGGCATCCGGAAAGGGGAGATTGAGAGCATCGGCGCAGCACCATGAGATTCTCTCCTCTCCTTCTTTTCCGGCAAGCATCATCTCTATCGTAAAATCGGCTCCGAAAGCTTTGATGCTGCTGTCAGCAAGAAGAGCTTCCTGAAGAATCCCGCCCGTCCCTGTTCCTGCGTCAAGAATAAGAGAGCCTTGTTTAAGGGATGCTTCCTGTACGACATATTTCCGCCATGCTTTGTCCCTGCCGAAAGTAATAAGCGTGTTCAGAAGATCATACCGGCCCGAAATGCTTTTAAACATTTTCCGGATATTTACCGGATATTTATCTTTACTGAAAGATTTCATAGTTATCAATCATGAAGCTATCATAAAAAGTCATATGCTAACGTAACCCCAAAAATCACAAATCCGTACGCATATGGCTTTTTACTAAGCCGTCAGTCATGCTCACGGGTGTTAAGGAATGCTATATCAGGCCACTGTTTCATTTCGTATTCAAGGCTCCATTCGCTGCGGGCAAGGTATGTCAGATGGCCCTGCGCATCAAGAGCGAGGTTGTTTTTGTTCTCTCTTTCGAACATTTCGAGTTTCTTTTTGTCTTTGCATTCAATCCAGCGTGCTCTGGCATAATCGGCCGGTTCCGTTATGGCATCGGCTCCGTATTCATCTTTTAAACGCGCCATTGTGACATCAAACTGGAGTATTCCAACCGCGCCTAAAACATATCCGTTTCCGGAAAGAGGCCTGAAAAACTGGACAGCTCCTTCTTCTGAAAGCTGTGTCAGCCCTTTCTGAAGCTGCTTGTTTTTAATGGGATTCAGCAGGCGGACACGGCGGAAATGCTCCGGAGCGAAACTGGGAATGCCTGTAAATTTCAGAGATTCTTTAACGGTAAATGTGTCGCCGATTTTAATTGTGCCGTGGTTGTGAAGGCCGATTATGTCTCCGGGGTATGCTTCTTCAACATTTGACCTGTCCTGCGCCATGAATATCGTGGCATTCGACAGAGTCATCTCTTTTCCGGAATGGTTATGGATTACTTTCATACCGCGGATAAATTTTCCGGAGCATATTCTCAAGAAAGCAATCCTGTCCCTGTGCGCCGGATCCATGTTTGCCTGGATCTTGAAGACAAAGCCCGAGAACTGCTCCTCATACGGGGAGACGATACGTTCCACGGCGGCTCTCGGCTGTGGAGCAGGGGCCATTTCAATAAATGCGTCAAGAAGCTCTTTTACGCCGAAGTTGTTTATAGCGCTTCCGAAAAATACGGGAGTCTGGTTGGCCTTCAGATAATGCTGATGATCAAAGGGGGTGGCGGCGCCTTCGAGAAGATCGATGTCATCTCTGAGTCTTCCTGCATCGCTTCCCAGAATCTCATCGAGCTTCGGATCAAGAAGGTCGGTTATTGTGATTCCGTCGGTGTTTCTGGTCGTTTTGCCGGGCGTGAAGAGGTGAAGCTGCCTGCGATAAATATTGTATACGCCTTTAAAGTTTTTTCCCATTCCGACAGGCCACGATAGAGGAGCGCATTCTACCTGGAGCCGGTCTTCAATGTCGGCAAGAAGGTCGAGAGGGGCAAGACCATCCCTGTCCATCTTGTTCAGGAAAGTTATGATTGGAGTATTACGCATCCGGCATACTTCCATCAGTTTCTTGGTCTGGGGCTCAACACCTTTTGCGCTGTCTATGACCATGAGTGCGCTGTCGACTGCGGTCAGCACCCTGTATGTGTCTTCGGAAAAATCCTGGTGTCCGGGAGTATCAAGCAGGTTTATTTCGAAACCATTATAATTGAACTTCATGACCGAAGTGGTTACGGATATCCCGCGCTCCCTTTCTATAGCCATCCAGTCGCTTGTTGCATGACGCGCCGCTTTCCGGGCTTTTACCGCTCCGGCAAGCTGTATCGCCCCCCCGAAAAGAAGGAGCTTTTCGGTAAGAGTTGTTTTACCTGCATCCGGATGACTTATGATGCCGAAGGTACGGCGTTTATCGACCTCATTTTTAAATTGCTTATCCATGTATATGTTCCAACCCTAACTCCTGTAAACGGGACTCTTTTCAGTACCCCTCAAGGGGAAAAAACAGCTGAAATAATTTATGACTTATTAAACAAAAAGGCATCCCATCATCAATTACAATCTTATAATTGCAAGCTGACGAGATGCTTTTCA
>CAZOEH010000132.1:0-7706 GCA_964578785.1 uncultured Desulfonema sp.
CTGAACGGAATAGCTCCCGCCGCGTCGATTATCTCTTCCGGGGTATAAGAGCAAAAATAACCGATTATCTTTCTGCCGCTTTCTTTCTTTACTTTTTTTGCATAATTATAAGGGTTTTCAGCTATCTCATGAAACAAGGCCAGGTTTTTCATTTTAAAAAATACTCCCTGTTTTAAATAATAACGTAAAAAGAGATCGTTGCATAACATCTGATCCAAACCTATGCCCGTGACTTAAATCATGCCATTTAAAAAATCAACTTAATCTCCTCAAAGTTGTATATAATTTTCGTCTTGACCGGAACCGCCCCGGATGATAATTATAAAAACACCGATAAACAGACATCTTTTTCGTTTTATGTTTTTGTTTTCTTATCATATATCTCATATACAACAGTTACATTAACTGAAGGGTTTTAAAGTGCTGAACGAAAAAATACCCAAAAATATTGAAGGCACACCTGTGCAGCAAAAAGCAAAAGTAAAATTCGAGATTTACGGCGAAGAGATGATCGAAAAAGAGGTCAAGCTGAGCGGGAACAGCGGAAGAGTGTATCTCCCCCCGGACTGGGTTGGCCATCAGGTCAAAATAATCAGGACCGATTGACATAAGAGGAAACAGTTTGTGGATAATATACTCATCAGAAAACTAACCAGAGAAGACGCGGAAGAAATCAGCAAAATATATCTCTCAATAACAAAAACGGCCAGCGTCGAAGATTTCAGGAAAATCGTCGCCAAACAGGCCCAGAGGGATGAGGACGCCAGTTTTGTGGCCGAATTGAACGGAAAAGTGGTCGGATACCTGATAAGCTATACTCTGATCGGGGGATTCGGCATAGCTAACAGCGCCTGGGTAGCCAACATCGGCGTCAACCCGAAGTTCATGGGTCAGGGAATCGGTGAAAAAATGGCCGAGGAAATTTTTAAGTACTACAGGAATAAAGGAATAAAGGATATTTATACTTCCGTCAGATGGGACTCATCCGATCTGCTCTCTTTTTTCAAAACTCTCGGTTTTGACAGAAGCAATTTCATAAATCTCAAAAAGGACCTCGGATAGAACCGTTAGTAAAGGATCTCTCTTATTTATCTTTCCCCTTTCTGACCAAAGTTCTTTCCGCCTCAGGAACAGGAGGCGGAACCGGCCCGCCGGAAATCTTCTTCACAGCGCCGAAGCGAGGAGGGCAAGCTTCAAGACAAGTTCCGCATTTTATGCATTTCTCCTGGTCAATTACATGGATCCGGTTCTTGCCGCCTGAGATCGCCTCTACAGGACATCTCCTGGAGCAGATCATACAGGCCTGACACCTTTCAGGATCAATATAGTATGAGGTTATCTCACCGAATAACCTGTCTATCTCGTCACTGGTAAAAAGCTTGTCGTATTCTTCTATCTTCTGAAGATGCAACCCCAGCTTCTCATTTTTCACCATCTTGATGTACGGGATCAGTTTTATAATTTCTTCAAGTTTGGCCTTCAGTTCGTTTTTCTCTATTCCTTCGCCTTTGCCAAGCGGTCCCAACTGCTTCACCTTGCTGCTGAACTCACTCATAACTTCGGCAAAAAGAATTCCTTCGCCGGCAGACATAAATTCGATTCTTAATCTATCCGGATTAAGACCAACGTGCTCCATTATTTTTTTACATAAAAGCACCATATTAAGCGCATGGTAATTCCCATGAGTAACATAATTACATTCATTCAAACGGCAACCGCCGACAAACACCCCGTCCGACCCTTTTAAGAAAGCGCGGAGTACAAATGCCGGGTCAACCCTGCCGGAACACATGACGCGGATAAGCCTGATATCAGTAGTATATTGAAGTCTGGAAACTCCAGCCAGGTCAGCAGCGCCGTACGCTCACCAATGGCATACAAAACCTAATATTCTTGGTTTAAATTTAAATCCTGTACTCATCAGTTCTCACTTTCTTTGTTAAAAACCCGGGATTGATTCATTTGAAGCATTATACATCTCCAACCGCCGCATCAATCTGGCTCAGGATCTCCTCATCGGTAAAATGCTTCAGTGAAATAGCTCCTGTCGGACACTTTGCATTACAGAGGCCATCTCCTTTACAGAGAACAGGATTAACAACGGCCTTTTTACCCTGTCGTGTCTCACGAAACTCTATGGCGCCATACGTGCAGACCGAGATACACTGCCCGCAACCCATGCACTTCTTCTCATCTACCCCGCAAACGGAACCGGAGGCGACGACCGTGTCGTGCGACAGGAGGGTTAAAACTCTGCCCGCAGCTCCGTAAGCCTGGTTAATTGATTCCGGTATATGCTTGGGATAGTGAGCCATTCCGCAAAGATAAACACCGTCTGCGGCAAACTCAACCGGTCTTAATTTGACATGGGCTTCTTTGAAAAAATCATCCGGCCCCAGAGAGACCTTGAATAATTGAGAAATCTCCTTGTTTCCTGCCGGAGAAATAACGGCGGCGGCCAGAACCAGGAAATCGGCACGCAGAGCAAGCTCCTTACCTAAAACATAATCCGTCACGGCAACCCTCAGAATTTGCCGGCTATCCTCCTTAACAGCTTCCACGCGAGGTTTATCCTGCGGTTCATAGCGGATGAATTTTACATCTTTATTTGACGCTTCCCTGTAATAATCCTCTTTGAACCCGTATGTCATCATATCCCGGTAGAGAATGTATACATCCATCGCAGGGTTTATCTCTTTTAGTTTCAAGGCGTTTTTTACGGACGCGCTGCAACATATCCTGCTGCAGTATTTTCTCTCTTCATTTCTGCAGCCTACGCACTGAATCATCACGATACTCTCTGCGTTAATTATCTTCTCATCTCCTTTGATGATCCGGTTCTCCAGATCAAGATGATTCATTACCCTCTCATCTTCTCCATAAAGGTATTCGGCGGGTTTGTATACTTCAGCGCCTGTAGCGATAACGGCCGCGCCATGTTTTATCTCCGTAACCCTTCCTTCAGACTTCACCCTGGTCACGAAATTCCCGATATAACCCGTAGCCTCCGTAATTGCGGCATCAGTATAAACATGTACCAGGGGGTGCTTATATATCTTGCCTATAAGATCCCCCAGATATGCCTGAACATCTATCCCTTCCAGGGTGTAATGAATTCTTCGCGCCATTCCTCCCAGGGATGCTTCCTTTTCCACCAGATGAACCTCATGTCCCTGGTTGGCGATGGAGAGAGCGCAGGTCATGCCGGCCAGGCCTCCTCCGACCACCAATCCCGCCTTATTGACGGGCAGATCAAATTCCTGCAATGGTTCCAAATGGCAAGCCCGTGCCACCGACATCCGGATTATATCTTTTGCTTTTTCTGTGGCATCTTCCTTTTCTTTAGAGTGAACCCAGGAGTTATGTTCCCTTATATTCGCCATTTCGTAGTAGTATTGATTAATTCCGGCCTCCCGGACTGTGTCGCGGAATAAAGGTTCAAGGGTTCTGGGGCTGCATGCGGCGACAACCACCCGGTTGAGTCCTTTCTCCTTTGTTATATCCGTTATTTCTTTGGCGCAATTGGTGGCGCATGAAAACAGCTGTTCCTGAGCGTAAACAACATTTGGTAAGGTTAAGGCATATTCTACCGTGGAAGGCACATTTACTACCCTTCCGATATTAGCCCCGCAATGACATACAAAGACGCCGACTCTCGGCTCCTCTTTGGAGACATCCCTTTCCGGGGGATATATCCTTTCTTTGGCCAGCTTTCCCCGCCTGTAGTCAAGGAGTTCACCGCATTGGGAGCCGGCCCCGCTGGCGGTAAATACCGACTC
The DNA here is from genome assembly GCA_964578785.1 of uncultured Desulfonema sp. Lineage (GTDB taxonomy): Bacteria > Desulfobacterota > Desulfobacteria > Desulfobacterales > RPRI01 > RPRI01. Next base: position 3,780 of record CAZOEH010000132.1, read on the forward strand.
TGGAATATCCGTAGGGCCCTGGAAGGCTCCGCTTATAAAAATTCCCCGGCGGGAGGTCTCCATGGGATTAACAGGACTGGTTTTACAGAATCCGTGAGAATTGAGCTCGATGCCGAACTTATTCGCCAGGCCATTAACATCGGCAGGAGGATTCAATCCGACGGACAACACAACCATATCGAATTCTTCTTCTTTTACTCCATCCGAGTTAGTAGAATATCTTATAGTTACATTCCTGTTTTCCGGGTTCTCTTTTTCTATTGATACGTAGCTTCTGATAAACCGGATCCCGGGAAGTTTTTCCGTCCTTTCGTAGAATCGTTCAAAATCCTTGCCATAGGAACGAATATCGTTATGGAATATCGTACACTGGGTTTCTGCATCATGCTCTTTCGTCAAAATTACCTGTTTCTGGGTATAGGTGCAGCATACGGCTGAACAATAGCTGTTATCGCCCGGGGTAACCCGTCTGGACCCTACGCATTGAATCCAGGCTATTTTATGAGGATGCTTCCTGTCTGAAGCGCGCAGTATTTCTCCTTCGTACGGCCCGGTTGCGCATAAGAGCCGTTCATAATCCATACTGGTTACAACGTTCTGCATCTTTCCGTAGCCATATTCATCCTTTACCTTAGGATCAAACGGCTCGAGGCCGGGAGACAGAAGAATCGCCCCTACATTTATTTCTATCTTCTCCGCCTTCTGATTAAAATCTATAGCTTTATTCTTGCACACTCCTTCGCAAATCCGGCATTTCTTCTCTTTAAGGTAAAGGCAGCTTTCATCAATATATGTTACAAGCGGAATTGCCTGGGCAAAGTATATATGAACAGCCTTATTCTTCGATATTTCCTGATTGAACTGGTCAGGATATTTGACCGGGCAGTATTCCACACAGGTAGTACAACCAGTGCATTTGCTCTCTATAATATATCTGGGTTTTTTAATCAGCGATACCTTGAAGTTTCCCGCTTCACCGGTTACACTGTCAACTTCGGTATAGCTCAGGACCTCGATGTTGGGATGCCGGCCGACCTCGACCAGTTTGGGCGAGAGTATTCACATGGAGCAGTCATTGGTGGGAAAAGTCTTGTCAAGCTGGGCCATATGTCCGCCGATGGCGGGCGCTTTCTCGACAAGATAAACCTTAAACCCGGCGATGGCGAGATCAAGAGAGGCTTGAATACCGCTGATTCCTCCGCCGACAACCATGACATCTCCGAAATTACTCTCCGCGAATCTTTTACAAAGCTGCTCAATCTGTTCTTTTTCCACTTCTATCCGCCTTTATCAGATTTGATGGTTCTCTAATTAGTGTCCATCCGGAAACTAAATTACTTCCTGAATAATCTCTGTTATGTCCTTAATCTCTATTTTATCGGCGACACCTATGGTCAACTTGCTATCTTCAAAATTGGCAATGCAATATGGGCAGGAAGTAACCAGCACCTCAGCTCCGACACCTATAGCCTGTTCCAACCTCAGGTCGGAGAATCTTTGCCCTTTTTGCGTTTCCATCCATATCCTGCCTCCACCTCCGCCGCAGCAGAGGCTCTCCCGGAGCGTATCGGGCATCTCTTTAAGCTCTAATCCGGATACCTTCTTTAAGACCTCACGGGGCTCGTCGTATATACCGTTATGTCTGCCAAGATAACATGGGTCATGATAAGTAACTTTCTTCCCATATGTCCCGTTAAGATTAAGCCTTCCTTCATTAATAAGCTCAAATAAAAACTGGGAAATATGAACCACCTCAAAATTCACCCTGAATTCGGGATATTCGTTTTTGAAGGTATGGTAGCAATGGGGGGAAGAAACAAGGATTTTTTTCACTCCGTTATCGATAAATGTTTTGATATTTTCCCTGGCCAGGCGTTTGAAAACTTCCTCATCACCTGTTTTGCGGATGCTTTCTCCGCAGCAATTCTCTTTGGCGCCCAGTATCCCGAAATCGACCCCTGCCCGGCTGAGGATATTGGCCGTGGCTCTTGCTACCTTCTTCAGCCTGGGGTCATAACTTAGATAGCAGCCGGGAAAATACAAAATTTCCATCCCCTCGGTAAACGTCTTTACAGAAAGACCTTCCGCCCAGTTCGCCCTGTTCTTACGCGCTTCGTTCAAGGGGTTGCCTTCGCCGACAAGACTTCCGCTAATGCCGCGGATAGGCTTGGCAGTGGCAGGAAAAACTCCGTATTCAGTTGCGATCCGGCGTAATGCTACCCCGGATTCTATCTGTTTTACGTCCCGGGGACATTTCTGAGGACATCTTCCGCAGGTCGTACAAAGCCATATATCTTCGCTTTCTATATCGGTAAAACCGAACGAGGCCTCCCGGACTATCTTGCGCATACTAAAATTTCTAACCCTGTTCCACGGGCAAACCGCATCGCATAAGCCGCATTGGAAACACAACTTGAAGGCTTCCCCGCCGTTCGCTTTTATGACATCTACAATCTCTTTGAAATCGGCTACATTCTCCACGGCCTTCATTATCCTTTATATAAAACGAGATATTTTTAAATGGTTCTCATTCTGAATTCCGACTTCTGGACTTTCAGCCCTTCTTGGAAATTGACATTCGGGCAACGGTTTCCATTATCTTGTCCATTCCAAACTTATCCGCCAATGCTTCCAATCCTGTATCCAACTCCTCCGCGCCCGCTTCTTCTTCTACTTCCTCTTCTCTTTCTTCGTATGTCAGGGCATCAGCAATACACCACTGAACACACAAGGGCTCTTCCAGTTGCGGATCGCTTTCACACATATCGCATTTCAGAGGAAGGCCTGAATCGGGTTCTTTGAAAATATCCCTGGACGGACAGGAAGACCTGCAGAAAGCGCACTCTTCGTATTCCTTTCCGTCAATCGTGTATTTATCGCGGCCCATACATTCGGCCTTGGCATACTCACCTGCATATACGGGAACATATATATCTTTCAGTGGTTCACGAATCACCCGGATACGGGACCTCGCCGGATTATTGCTGCTGTATTTCGGCGCAGCGTGAAAGGCGGAACAGGCTACCTCACATGCCCGGCAACCGTTGCATTTATCAACATCAACTTTTATTGTTTTAACTATTTTCTTTTTTTTCTCACCCATGACGCCACCTTTTAACTGTATTTATCTCTTAATTCCGCCGAAGTCTATTTTGAGTAAGCATCTTCTCCATCCTGCAAGATCCCTCTCTTAACGAAGTCTTCGAATACATAATCCAGTCCTAAATCATGCAAGGACTCTTTAGTGGGAATCCCGTCATCATTCCATCCCTTAAATTTGTAATAAGTATCTAAGAGCTCCTTTTCAAGTTCGGGGAATCTTTTCTTCCAATGGTCCTCTGGAGGCTTCTCATCTTTTCTGCTCATGCCTCTTCTTGTATTATTGGCCCTGACCAAAGTCCGGTATCTTTTGGCTGCTTTCGTCAGTTTTTCCTCATCCATATCGATCCCGGTTCCTGATGATATAAATTTCGGGTAATTGTGTATATGATACGGAGGTTTCAGGGGAAATGACGACAAACCGGCGCACATGCCTAATGCGTCGTCGATGTAATGCATCCGCTCCTGCCAGTCAACGATGTCACAACACATTTGAACTGTCGGGTAATTAGGCAGAGACTTTTCTCCGCGCAATTCCCAGTCCAGGAAATATTGTTTGAACTTTTCATCCGGAACCTGAATCCAATCCTTAACAAACGCTTCCCGCTCCTCTCTGGTTGCAAACGGCGCCTGGGGAAACTGTCCTTCAATCTGGGTAATGTTTATCTTTTCACCGGTGCAATACATCAGGAAATAAATAGGATTCAGCATTGAAAGTTTGAGAGGCAGCTGCTCATGTTTCTTAATGTTGTTATGAGCGTATGCTTCCGCTCCCTTGCCAATCTGCTGAGCCGCCCAATAGGTGCCATTGGCCAGAACATCTCCTAT
>CAZOEH010000133.1:0-7640 GCA_964578785.1 uncultured Desulfonema sp.
AACATTAAGTCTGTAAAAAAGATCCTCTCTGAAACGCCCACCAATAACTTCTTTTTCAAGTTCTTTGTTTGTTGCAGATATTATACGGATATCTACCGATACATCCTCATTTCCGCCGACCGGTTTGAAAACTCTTTCCTGCACTACCCTTAAGAGCTTTACCTGAAGATGTATGCTTAAATCACCGATCTCATCAAGAAAAATGGTTCCCTCATCCGCAACTTCAAAAAGCCCCTTTTTGTCCTGCGTTGCTCCTGTGAAAGCTCCTTTTTTATGACCGAAAAGCTCGCTTTCCATCAAAGTTTCAGGGATACCCCCGCAGTTTATAACAACAAACGGTTTGCCGCGACGATCACTTTCATCATGGATAGCCTTTGCTATCAACTCCTTGCCTGTCCCGCTTTCACCTGTAATCATTATGCTGGTTTTTGTTTTAGCAACCTGCCTTATCAGGTTATAAACATGCAGCATTGCGGGACTGTGTCCTATTATCTTTCCGAAATGAAGCTGTTTTTTCAACTCATCATCGATACTCTTCTTCTCCTGCTCAATAGTTTTCAGCTCCAGAGCATTTGCAATGGTCTCCTTCAATTCATTATTGTCAAAGGGTTTAGGAACGTAGTCATACGCTCCGTCATTCATGGCTTCGATAGCTGTTTCGGTTGAAGCATAGGCAGAAATCATGATAACTACAGTATTAAGATTCTTCTTTTTTGATGCCCTCAGCACATCGATTCCCGTAATATCTCCCAGCCTGATATCACAAAGCAGAAGATCAAAAGCTTTCTTTTCAAGCAGAGTGATCGCTTTAAGTCCGCTTTCAGCACAAGTGACCTCATACCCTTCCTTGGATAGCATGACATCGAGCAGTTCCCGCATGCTTCGCTCGTCATCTACAACAAGTATGCTGTTTTTTTTATCAGTCATAATTATTAATAATCAGGTGTTTAGGCTGTAGGTTATAGGCTTTTAGTTTTGCGCATTGAGCGGATCAAAGCGCCGAGAACCTTCTGAGCTTCAATCGTTTTCGAGTCATATTCCAGAACGTTCGACTTATCCGTATAGCCCAAACGTCTGGATAAGCCATACTGGTAGCGTAATTCCTTTAAAGAACCGAAGGCTATTTCAAGAAAACGAAGATATTCGATCTGACTCTCGCGGGCACACCCCTCAACGATGTTAGACGGAACCGAAACTGCTGATCTTCGCATCTGGGACGTCAGTCCATATGTCTCTTCTTTGGGAAACTCTCTGGTTACCTGATATGTCAAGACCGCCAATTCGTCGGCCAGTTCAAACGCTCTCAGCTTCCTGTGGTCACGCATTCTTCCCTCCTACAGCCTTTAGCCTACCCACAGCCTACAGTCTAATAGCCTACAGCCTGAGTATATTATCAAAAACGACTTTCCCGCCTACCATCGTAAGTACCGCTTTACCCGTCATTTCCCATCCTTCAAAAGGCGTATTACGGCCGAGCGAGCAGAATGAGGATGAATCTACCGTATAAACAACACCGGGATCAATAATTGTAATATCCGCAACATCTCCTTTTTTTATGCCCTTCTCAAGACCCAGAATCCGTGACGGATTACAGGACATTTTTTCAATCAGTCCGGACATTGAAATAACGCCATCTTCAACAAGCCGTAAACCGAGCGAAACGGATGTCTCAAGCCCGACAATCCCGTTTGCTGCATGATCAAATTCGACATCTTTTTCAAGACTTGAGTGGGGTGCATGGTCGGTTGCAATTACATCTATCGTTCCGTCGGCAAGCCCTTCACGGACAGCGTCCCTGTCAAAGGCTGAACGAAGCGGTGGATTCATCTTGGCATTGGTGTTGTAACCTGAAACAGCTTCATCCGTGAGAGTAAAATAATGCGGCGTTGTTTCAGCAGTGACCGGAAGGCCTTTTCTTTTAGCCTCCCTTATTGCAATAACAGACTGGGAAGTGCTTACATGGGCTATGTGAAGATGCGCACCCGTCAGCCCGCAAAGTGCAATGTCTCTTTCTACCATAATGCTTTCAGCTTCAATAGGTATTCCTGCAAGGCCCATTCTCGTCGCGACAATTCCTTCATTCATCACTCCGCCTGCTGAAAGATCACTCACCTCACAGTGAGAGATTACTGTCAGCCCGAATCCTTTCGCATATTCCATTGCCCTTCTCATCAGCCGGCTGTTAGATACAGGATTTCCGTCGTCCGAAAGGGCTATCGCTCCGGCCTCTTTTAGGTCGCCGTATTCACAAAGGCTTTCTCCCTTAAGGCCTATGCTGATCGCAGCTACAGGATAGACTTTAACTTTGCCGGATTCTTTTGCCCTGTTTAAAATGTATTCCGTAACCTGCCTGTTGTCGTTAACCGGAATTGTATTGGGCATGGCGCATACACCGGTGAATCCACCTGCTGCCGCAGCAAGAGTCCCGGTCTCGATTGTTTCCTTATACTCATGACCCGGCTCCCTCAGATGAACATGCATGTCAATCAATCCGGGAACAACTATTCTGCCGGAAGCATCAATTATCTTGTCGGCCTTATACTTTTTTAATGCTTCAGGTCTTTTCTTTCCGGATCTTCCTGAAGGTAAAGTTTGGGTAATTACATCAATAATTATACCGTCTTTTACAAGAATATCCGCAATTCCGTCTATTCTCCCGGGATCTAAAACCCTTCCACCCTTAATCAGCGTCAACATTTCGAACACCTCCGGCAACTATGAACAAAAGAGCCATCCTGACTGAAACACCGTTTGTCACCTGGTCGAGAATAATCGAATACGGTCCATCCGCTACTTCGGATGATATTTCAACACCCCGGTTTATCGGACCCGGATGCATAATCAGCACATTTTTGTCTGCTTTTTTCAGTCTTTCAGGGTTAAGTCCGAAAACCTTCGAATATTCACGGTCAGAAGGATACAAAAAGTTCTTCTGGCGTTCTTTCTGTATTCTCAGCATCATTATAACATCTGCATCCTTTACGGCTTCGTCCGAATTACCGGCAACAGTTACACCAAGGCTTTCAATCCCTTTTGGTATCATTGTGGGCGGCCCTGCAAGAACCACATCAGCCCCCATTTTCGTAAATCCGATGCTGTCCGACCTTGCAACTCTGCTGTGGGATATATCTCCTATTATTGCCACCCGGAGCCCCTTTAGGGATCCTTTTTTTTCTCTCACAGTCATAAGATCAAGAAGGGCCTGGGTAGGGTGGGCATGCATTCCGTCCCCTGCATTTATAATGGATGTTTTAAGCAGGCGTGCAAGCATATGGGGGGCGCCGGCGGAAGAATGCCTGATTACAATCACATCCGGATTCATTGCCTCAAGATTCCGGGCGGTATCAATAAGTGTTTCTCCCTTTACCATGCTGCTTGATGATGAAGATATTGAGATGCTGTCTGCACTCAGGCGCTTTGACGCAATTTCAAAGGAAGATCGTGTGCGGGTGCTCGGCTCATAAAAAAAAAGTACCACTGTTTTACCTCTTAAAGTCGGTACTTTTTTTACAGACCTTCTTGAAATCTCCTTTAACCGGTCGGCTGTGTCAAGAATAAAGGTAATTTCTTCTGCTGAAAGGGATTCCATGTCAAGAATGTCTTTCCTTTCAAACTGCATGTATCACCTGCCTTTTTTATAACTACTTAGGTTATTTAAACTGAAGGCTGTTAGCTAAAAGCCTACGGCCTAAATGTCTACAGCCCACCAACCTGAGCAGATACAAGAGCTGAATAATTATCTGCGAATATCGGCGAAAATCAGCGTCCTAATTTAACATTTTTCCGATCCTGTCCCACCTCACTCCGAAATCATCCTTATCCCAGGACCAGTATATCATGAATGCCTTCCCCTGCACCGCTTTAAGGTTGACAAAACCCCACCAACGGCTGTCGTAACTGTGATCCCTGTTATCTCCCATTACAAACAATGAATCCGGAGGCACAACAACAGGGCCGAAATTATCTCTCGGCTGAAAATTTCCCGGAAATATATGCGGATCTGTATACATGCCGAATGCATCATCTACAGGCTCATTATTCACATAAACCTTTTTATCACGATGCTCAACAACATCTCCGGCAACTCCTATAACTCTTTTGATAAAATCCTTCCCCGGATCTTCCGGAAACTTGAAGACGACAATATCATTTCTCTTCGGGTTTTTAACCGCGATGACGGTCGTTCTTAAAAAAGGAACTTTCACCCCGTATATGAATTTATTTACAAGTATATGATCCCCTATCTGGAGCGTTTCTTTCATAGAACCCGAAGGTATCTTAAAAGCCTGTACGATGAATGTCCTGATAAACAGGGCAAGTATGACAGCGACAATTATCGCCTCAATATTTTCTCTCAGGGCGCTCTTCTTCTTCATCTTTTTATCGGTTGATTCATTTTCATTTACACTATCTGTTTTCAATTTATATCAATTACCTTTCTTTTTTAGTCTGAAGACTGAAGACCGAAGGTATTTAGGTTATAATCCGTTAAGAATAATTCCTACAGACTAACAGCCTTCAGCCTATAGCCTATAAAAGTCTGTTACATAAAATATCGCTCTCAGCAGGCAGTTACCTATTATCCCGGCCGCAACATCATCCATTACTATTCCGGCGCCGCCTGAAAATTTATTTTCAATCGTGCGTATTGGAAAAGGTTTTATGATATCCAAAAACCTGAAGATAAAAAAACCTGAAATTACAGAAATTACATTAAACGGAAGTCCTAAAAGCGTTACCATAATTCCTGCCATTTCGTCAATTACAATACTTCCGGGATCTTTTTTTTTCAACATCCTTTCAGCTTCATTCGCAATCCATATGGCAAAAATGATAAAAACGATCTGAAAGATAACTGCATAAAGCAGATTCACTCCCGATAAAAAAAAGCAAAATAAAAGCCCCACGATAGTGCCGACAGTACCGGGAGCTATTGGAATATTCCCGGCAAAAAAACCTGTTGCAAGGAATATTACAGACTTTTCTCTGAAATTCATCTTCTTTTTCTATATTCGGGTACGATTTTTGTCAAGGGTTTGTGGGATAACCAGCCTTCTTATGTCAGGAATTTTTGCCGGATATACCGGCTTCTCTTAAAATGTTTTCGTAAACATTTTTTAGTGGCAATTTCTTTTCAATGGCAATTTTTCTACAGACCTCATATTCAGGCACTATCCTTGTTGTACCGTCCTGATTTGTTATGCGTTTTACGCCGACAGTACCATAACTTGTTTTAATTTTATCCAGGCACCTTGACAGTTTTTTCCTTTTTACATCGTAATACCTGACGCCGGTAGTAGTCGTCTCAGATAAAATACGGTTTATCAGGATGTCACTCCTGTCCGGATAACAAATTGCATGCACGTTGGTTCCGGGCCTGTTTTTCTTCATGGAAACAGGGACCCACCAGACATCAAGTGCCCCGTCTTCAAAAAGACGGTCCATGAGAAAGCTGAATATTTCAGGATTCATATCGTCAATACAGGTTTCAACCTGAACAATATCTTCATCCCTATTTCCTCCGCAACGAGATCTTCCCATTATAACCCTTAAAAGATTCGGGACATATCCGGATTCATGTTTTCCGGCGCCATACCCCGTCTTCTCAATGATCATATCCGGTATATTTCCGAACGATACGGAAAGGGCCTTCACGATTGCAGCGCCTGTCGGAGTTACAAGTTCATAATTCATATCGACCCCGTAAACAGGAACATCTTTCAAAATCGACACGGTAGCCGGAGCGGGAAGAGGAATTATTCCATGCCGGCAGTTAACGAAACCTGAACCTATCGGAATTCTTGAAGCAGAAATTTCTGTTATCCCCAGATACTCGAAGCAAATAGCCGTACCGACAATATCTACGATTGAATCAACTCCGCCCAGCTCATGGAAATGCACTTTTTCTTTGGAACATCCGTGAATTTGCGCCTCGGCTCCGGCAATTTCCTCAAATATCGCAATGCTTCTTTCTCTGACAGTTGCAGAAAGATGGCTGTTCGAGATAAGAGCGATGATCTGCGAATAATTCCTTGTTATCGAAGAATCGGCAATTTTTACTTCAACCCGCTTTGCGCCAATCCCGTTTTTCGAAACAACCGTAACAGACAGGTCGAAATCTTTTAAAGGAATATTGCGAATGCTCTCCTTAAGCCAGTCAACCGGTACCCCGAGATCTATCAAAGCACCCAACGTCATGTCCCCGCTTATCCCGGCAAAACAGTCAAAATATGCAAGCATTGATCAATTTCCTTTCAGTCAGCGGGAATCGGATTTTCTGTGTGAAGCCTTATTATCTCGAGCAGGAGTTCTCCGGTTCTGACCATATCATCAACCTTAACGGACTCCCTTACCGTATGCATATCACGCATACCTGTTCCTATAACACCTGCAATAATACCCTTTGCAAAAAATACATTGGCATCGGCGCCTCCACCCGTTGTTTTTGTTATCATTTTCCTGCCGAGGTTGTAAGCCGCTTTTTGAGCCAAAGCAACCACAGGGTGATTTTCGGGAATATTGGTTCTGGAAAAATCATCTTCAATTATGATATCAACCTTCGGGAGGCCGTCCGCTGAATTATTCTCAGAACCTCTCACAATACCCTCAAATGCTGCGACTATCGTGTCTGTAACTTTTTTCAGTTTTACATCATCATGGCTCCTTACCTCCCCCTTGACACAAACCAGGCTAGGAACGATATTTGTCGCAATCCCGCCGTTTATAATCCCTATGTTACATGTCGTTTCACGGTCAATCCGTCCGAGTTCAAGCCCGGCAATCGCCTTGCTTGCAAGCCAGATGGCGTTTATTCCCTTTTCAGGGGCCGCCCCTGCATGAGCGTCTCTCCCGTGAACCTTGATATCGATTTTGTTTGCGCTAGGAGCATGTGTAATTATTCCTTCGGTATCCGTAGAATCAAGCGCATATCCGTACTTTGCCGTGATAAGGTTCATGTCAAGATGCTTTGCGCCCATAAGGCCGATCTCCTCACATATCGTGAGCACCATTTCGATCGGCCCGAAGACCATATTCTTCTCCTTGAGAACCGTAATTACTTCCAGCAGAACCGCAATTGCGCTTTTGTCGTCAGCACCCAGTATTGTTGTACCGTCACTCGTAAATACGCCGTCTTTTAGAACAGGAACAACACCTCTTCCAGGTTCAACAGTATCCATGTGAGCGTTCAAAAGCAGAGGAGGAACCTTTTTATTCCCTTTAAATTTTGCAATAAGATTACCGGTATTGCTTCCGGTCATTTTTCCCGCACCGTCAAAAACCGTTTCCGCTCCCATTGAGTCAAGCATCTTCTTCAACTCTCCGGCAATATCGCCCTCCTGTCTTGAAACACTGTCAATCCCGACAAGAAAACGAAACGTATCCATCAACCTTTCTCTGTTAATCATAATAAACCCCGCTATATTTTAATTGACAAATAAATGAATGTTACTATTATAAGCCCACTTTTTACCGTGGAAGTGCACAGCTCACTGGTGGGGCTCCCGGACTTCAAATCCGGTGTGGGGCGCTGAAACCGTCCCGGGTGGGTTCGATTCCCATGCACTTCCGCCATATCTCCTCTATTTTATTGAGTTATTATCTTTTCATTTCTATTCAAGATAATCGGCAATCTCGCTTCC
>CAZOEH010000134.1:0-7640 GCA_964578785.1 uncultured Desulfonema sp.
CCGCCAATATCAAGAGAGTCATCAAAGGATTTTGCTATGTTTACGGCATCCTGGCCTGTCATAGCATCAGCCACTAGAAGGATATCGGACGGTTTAACCGAATCCTTTATGCGGGCAAGCTCCGCCATAAGTTCTTCATTGATATGCAGACGTCCTGCCGTATCAAGAATTAGAGTATCGCATCCTTGCTTCAGTGCGGCGATTCTTGCCTCAACACATATATCGACAGGGTCCATAGCAACGGTTGATTCGAATACAGGGACTCCAATCTGCTCCGCAAGCTTTTTCAACTGGTCTATGGCGGCCGGGCGATAAACATCTGCCGGAACAAGAAACGGCTTTTTGCCCCTTTGTCTTAAAATAATCGCGAGTTTGCCCGCCGTGGTGGTTTTTCCTGAGCCCTGAAGCCCCACAAGCATAACCGACGCAGGCCGTGGTCCGGAAAGATCAATATCCTGATGCTGCGAACCCATAAGCCGGGCCAGCTCATCGTTAACAATTTTAATTACCTGGTGGCCCGGTGTCATGCTGGACATTACTTCCTGGCCGAGAGCACGCTCTTTTATATCTGAGACAAACTTCTTGACGACTTTATAATGGACATCGGCTTCGAGGAGGGCCATTCTGACTTCCTTCATGCCCTCTTCGATATTTTTTTCGGTTAATTTACCGTGCCCTTTGAGCTGTCTGAATATATTGTTTAATTTTTCACTTAAATTTTCAAACATGATTATACCATTTAAGAGCTTTGCATAACACCTTATTAAAGTGCTGTCATAGGCAATGGGTTCCGCTGTTTGGCAAGATCGATATCAGACTCCGCCAACGGCAGCAGATACACTCCCATTAGACCTGGACAGCCCCAATGGATATACGCCCACGAAGCCGTTATTTCGTCTCTGCCTGTGTCTCTTTATTGACAATCAGGGGGCGTTGTTATGTTTCGTAAAAAATTTCTTGCGAAACGGCGGAGCCCATTACCTATGACAGTCCTAAAGAGTATTTTTATACAAAGGTCTCCGTTTAATTAATTTAAAATCTTGAAAATAATTTTAAAATGATGTTATGTCAAGAATAATCGTATACAAAAAAACTGAAGGGAAATGGCCCGACTTCTATCCGGTCTTTAATTCCTGAACGGAATAAATATAATGGAACTGATCGATTCACAACATAAAAGAAGCATCACTGAACTGACAAAAGATGAGCTTGCTTTCTGGCTTAACGAAAGGGGGATTAAAACCTACCGCGCGGTTCAGATTTTAAAATGGGTATACTTGAAGCAGGCGAATACCTTTGAAGAGATGACGGATATCGGGCTTGAAATAAGAAAGCTTATTTCGCAGCACTTTGCTATAAACCGCCTCGAAAAAATGAAAAGCGAATTGTCAAAGGACGGTTCCAGAAAATATCTGTTTGGATTAAGAGACGGAAATTATATCGAAAGCGTCCTTATACCGGAAAAAAATCATTACACTTTATGCATATCGTGCCAGGTCGGGTGTGCCCAGGGATGCAGATTTTGCATGACTGCACGGGGCGGCTTTGTCCGGAATCTTACGATGGGCGAAATCATTTCCCAGGTACGTGATATCCAGAAGGATATCGAAGATCCTTCTCTGCTTAGAAACATTGTCTTTATGGGTATGGGAGAGCCGCTTGCCAACTACAGGAACGTTTTAAATGCGATAGATACGATTACTTCAAATGAAGCCGGCCTTGATTTTTCATCGCGAAAGATTACGGTATCAACAGCAGGTATTGTTCCTCTTCTTGAGGACCTGGGAAGGGATACAAATGTGAACTTGGCAGTTTCCCTGAATGCGACTGATAATAAAACCAGGGAGATGCTTATGCCGGTCAACCGAAAGTATCCTATAGAAGAGCTGATTGAAGCATGCCGCAGATATGACCTGAAACCTAGAAAAAGGATAACGTTTGAATATATTCTCATAAAAGGTATAAATGATTCCGCTGAGGACGCAAAACGTCTTGCAAAGCTGCTCCGCCCCGTTAAGTCAAAAATAAACCTTATCCCTTTTAATGAGCATGAGATGAGCGAATTTAAGAGGCCTGAAGAAACCGTGATAAGAAACTTTCAGGAAATCCTGACGGGCAAAAATTATACTACTGTAATCCGCCGGAGCAAGGGAGAGGATATATCAGCTGCTTGCGGTCAGCTTCGTGCAAGAACCATATAGCCGAAAGCCCTGGCCCCTTTCTCCTAACCAACCGCCATATCCGGTGCGAACACAGCTAAGGATGAGAATACAGGAGCCAGGAGCCTAATAACCATGGTATTGTTTTTCTTCTGTATTCTGACTCCTGCATTCTCGTATAAGTTGTGAAGTCCTTATATTATAAGATGTCTTATCTTTCCGGGTGGAATAGCAAGAACCTTTATTATCTCGCTGCATTCCGGGGTTTGTGTAATAACATCTATTTGTGAATATTCCGGAACCCTTCCGTATCCTGCGCATATGGATGCAGCAAGAGTAATAATATCCCTTTTCCCTCCGTTAGGCATTAACACTGTCGGGCCGGGAAAGGTTTTTACTTTTATGAGGATGTCGGAAGCTGGATTATACAGTTTTTCAATATTCTCATTATCTGACTGATTCCTGCCCACTATGATTTTTGTGTTATGATTTAAACGCAAATGCCGGCCGTGTTTCAGGATATTAAGTTCATTTTCGGAAAAATATTTCTGGTGTTCAAAAAGATCCTTTAACCGCCTTGAAAACCCTTTGTCGGTCAAAAGACATCCGCCCGCTGGATTGGGATAATCGTAAATTCCAAATTCCCCGGCAAGAGCAACCTGAGGTTTCCTTGATCTTCCGGAAAAGCCGGAGAGAAACTCCCTGTTTATAAGACCCTCTTTTTCTGGTATCGTCACCGGAAGTTTTTTTGCGCTTAAAGGTCTTACTATATAGCCTTCATAGCCGGAATGCTTTTCAACATAACGAAGCGACGATAATGTCTGGGACATCGGGCGTTGTCCGAGCACTTCGCCGCTGAAGAGAAAATCAAATTCCCTTTCTTTCATAATACCACCTGCAATCCTGAACATAAGGGAGTGACAGTCCATACATGGATTCATGTTTCTGCCGTAACCGCAATGCGGATTTTTCAGCATTGTCAGGTATTCCTCGGTAATTTTTTTTACAGTCAGGGGGATGCCGGTTTTTTTTGAAGCTTTTACCGCCTTTTCCGATGAAAAAAACGGGGTTTCAAATGTTATCCATTCGACTTCCACATTATGTCTGCGCAGAACCAGGGCTGACAGGATGCTGTCAAGTCCGCCTGAACAGAGGCCAAGAGCTCGCACTTTTTTTTGGTAATTTATCATGATATATGCAATATTCAAATTTTAATGCTCTCATAAAAAGTCCGGATCCCCCTTTTTCGGCATTCCAGCGAAAGTCCGCTCCGCAGAATTTCAACTGTCGGGACAGCATTTCAGACTTTTTACAAAAGACGGCAAAACTTAAGGATATATACTAATATGAAAACATCCGCCCGTACAGAAAAATTTAGAAAAATTTTGAAAGCAAGATACACTGAAGTCAAGACACAGCTCGATTATAAAAATCCTTTCGAGCTTCTTGTCGCCACAATACTTTCGGCACAGTGTACAGACAGGCAGGTAAACATTGTCACCAAAACTCTATTTAAGAAGCTTAAGACTCCTTATGATTTTGCTGTCGCGCCTGCGGAATTTGTTGAGCAGCTTATAAGGCCTACAGGATATTTCCGGAATAAGGCGAAGAATATTATTAACTGTTCAAAGGCTATTATCGAAAAATTCAACGGGGAGGTTCCCGCTGACCTTGAGATGTTGACTCAGCTTCCCGGAGTGGGGCGCAAAACGGCAAATGTTGTTCTCGGTGCCGCATTCGGCATTCCGGGAATAGTTGTGGATACTCATGTGTCAAGAATCTCGCAGCGTCTCGGCTTTTCAGTTAATAAGGATCCGGTCAGGATAGAATTCGACCTAATGAAAATAATCCCGGTAAAAGAGTGGAATGATTTCTGCCTGCATCTCATATATTTTGGGAGAGAGATATGCAAAGCAAGAAAGCCCCTCTGTCCTGATTGCCCGATAACGAAATTGTGCGATTATAAGTATAAAACAGTGTAAGATTATTTGCTGCCGGGCTTGCTGGAAGGCGTCATTTTTTCTTCCTTGCGATTATCATGGAGGCCGGCCCTTCTCCCTCCAGCCTGCGGATGCCCGTAAAGCCTGATTTTATAAGCCACGATTTTATTTCTGCTTCGGTATACGTATCCCCGTCTTCTGTCCCAACAAGCATATTTAAGGCAAAAAAGGTTCCAAAAGGCGGGGTGGTTCTTTCCTTATCCATTATGAAATCCTGTATTACCACCTGGCCGCCCGGTTTCAGCGCCCTGGCCGCCTTATCCATCAGAGACTGATTTTTTTCAGCGGAATTTATATGAATTATTGCCGAAAAAAAAACCAGATCAAAATCGTTGCCAAACACACCCTTATTATAATCGCCTTTGGCAAATCTGAATCTGTCTGAAAGTCCGGCCTCGGCAACATATTTTTTTGTAAGTGGAATGACATTCGGAAGGTCAAATACAGTTGCGGTTATCTCCTTTTTCGCGCGGACAAATGCCATCGCATATGCTCCGGAGCCGCCTCCGATATCAAGAACTCTTGATGTTTTTGATAGATCTAATTTGGCAACCACCCTGAAAGCGTTTGCAGCGGCACGGTAGTGCATTGCCGCAATAAATGCCTCAAACCATTCAGGTTTTCTTTTCTTTATCGGATCACGGACAGCTTTGCTCCCTTTTTTTACCGAATCGGTAAGAGTATTCCATGTTTTCCATAAGCCGGATGTGTGCAACAGGCCGGCCATGTATCCCTTTTTACCTTTAATCAGAAAATTTGCCGAGGCGGGGGTGTTTGAAAAGAGATTCTTTTTCTTAGTAACAAGACCCATTGCGCAAAGTGCATTAAGCAGCCTGTCTGTAGCTCTGTTGCCTGTGCCGAGCTTTGCCGCAATATTTTCAGATGCGAGACTTTTATCTCCTATCACCGTAAACAGGTCGAGCTCAACAGCTGTCAGAAGAATCCTGCTCTGCTGAAAAGCTGTTGCGATCCGGTGAATATCTTCGGGCGTAGATATCTTGCAGTTAAAAGAATCTCCCATATGTTCCTCCTTTTAATACAAAAAGATCCGGCGTGATTTATAACAAATCTAATGCAAATGCATCCAATTATAGTTATTGGCATATATGTATTTATTCAGTATAGTCAACACAGTTTTTAAGGCAAACTGTATATGGGGGGCCAATGCACGTTTTTTCCAAACTGGCGCCAATTCTTCTTCTGATCTATATTGCTTACTGCGGTATGCTTTTTATCCTGCAGAGACAGGTCCTTTTCCCGCGCTACATGATAGGAAATATCCCTAAGGGAAATGTACCAGCGCCTGGAATTGAACCGGCTTTTCTTAAAACCGGCTCCGGCAAAGTCGAAGCATGGTATATGCCGCCTGTTTCAGTTCTATCAGGCAAGCCCTCTGCCGCTGTAATATTTGCTCACGGGAACGGGGAATTGATAGATTTCTGGCCTGAAGAACTAAGGAATTTTACAAAACTTGGCATGGGAGTTCTGTTAGTCGAATACCCGGGATACGGACGCTCGGAAGGCTCACCGTCACAAAAGAGCATTACCGATGTATTTGTATCCGCATATGATTTCATTTCGGCGAAAAAAGAGGTGGACCCTTCCAGGATAGTACTTCTTGGACGTTCAGTAGGGGGAGGAGCGGTATGCGCGCTTGCAAAAAAACGACCTTCTGCGGCGCTGATACTTATGTCCACATTTACAAGCGTCAGATCATTCGCGTCAAAATATTTTGTTCCCGGCTTTTTAATGCGCGACCCATTTGACAACCTGGAGACAGTCGGGGCATATTCAGGACCGGTGCTGATTATACACGGCAAACAGGATGAGATTATTCCTTTCAGCCATGGAATCATGCTTTCAAAGGCAGCTCGAAACTGTAAAATGATCGCCTATGATTGCGGACATAATGACTGCCCGCCCGACCCTCATATCTTCTGGAGAGATATTGAATATTTTCTAAAACAATCCGGGATCATATGACGCGGAGCAAGAGAGATGGAGGTGCATTAAAGAAAGGTGTATTGGAACGGAGTCGCGGATTAGGGAATATTCGGGGAATCGAGGGATCGGGAGTTCAGATGGCTAAACATACGGATGAAAATATGCAAACTGTATCATACAGTCTAACTCTTGACGGTTACTTGGTAGTGATTTGACAATCCGAAACAGTTAGCTTATATTCTACCGTAAAAACAAATCGTTAACATAGTTATAAATAGTTGTTGAATCCTGGTTCATTTTTTTCTAATAAAAGCTGACGGACTCACAGAGAGTCCTAAAATATTTATTTGGATTTATTGCATTTTCATAAAGGCAAATGGACTGAGAGGGGAAAATCATGAAAGTACTTGTAAGCGACAGCCTGGATTCAATTGGGATTGAGATGTTTCGTAAGGAAGTGGGTATTGAGGTTGATGTAAGGCCGGGGTTATCTCCCGAAGAGCAGAAAAGCATTATTGGAGAGTACGATGCTCTTGTGATAAGAAGCGCAACAAAGGTGACGGCGGATCTTTTAAGCGCCGCTAAACTCCTGAAAGTCGTAGGTCGCGCCGGAATCGGTCTTGATAATGTTGATATCCCTGCGGCTACCAAGCACGGGATAGTTGTAATGAATACTCCCGGAGGAAATGTTATCACTACCGCAGAGCATGCAATTGCCATGATGATGGCTCTTACAAGAAATATCCCCTGGGGTACGTCATCACTCAAAGCGGGGAAGTGGGAAAAAAAGAATCTTGAAGGCCGGGAGCTGTTCAACAAGGTCCTCGGGATTATCGGCCTTGGAAAGATAGGCTCCATCGTGGCTGACCGTGCCAGAGGCCTTAAGATGCAGGTCATCGTCTATGATCCCTTTGTTACTCCCGAACGGGTGGAGAAAGCGGGATATACGGGTGTTACCCTAGATGAATTATATGGCAGGTCCGATTATATTACCGTACATGTTCCAAAATTAAAAGATACTCTGGGTATGCTTAATAAAAAAGCGTTTGACAGGATGAAGGACGGGGTCATGATTATTAACTGTGCCCGCGGCGGAATTGTTAATGAGGCCGACCTTTATGATGCTTTAAAATCAGGTAAGGTAGCAGGAGCCGCGCTGGATGTTTTTGAGAAAGAGCCGCCGGGAATGTCTCCCCTGTTTGAACTGGACAGGGTAATATGTACGCCGCATCTTGGAGCTTCAACACAGGAAGCTCAGGCAAACGTTGCATCTGCTGTTGCAGGTCAGATAATTGACTACTTAAAGAACGGAACTATAGTTAATGCCGTTAATGTTCCATCGATTACCGGAGAGCTTCTGAAAAAAATCGGCCCGTTTCTTTCTCTTGCTGACAAGATGGGCAGTCTTCTTACCCAGCTTTCACCGGGGCCTTTCAAAGAAATCATTATCGAGTACACCGGCGATTTCGGAGGGCTTGATATGTCGCCTGTTACTACCGCTGTCTTAAGAGGCCTCCTTGTGCCCATAGTCAAGGAT
>CAZOEH010000135.1:0-5568 GCA_964578785.1 uncultured Desulfonema sp.
CCCATTTTTTCAGATTATCTGGCAGATAAGGACGAAGAGGAAGGATGGCGTGTTTTTTCACTGATAATGACATGCTTTGGAGCGATTCTGATTTTTTTTATAATTGCAGCAGTTCTTCTTGCACCTGAACTTGTTTCTGCAATAGCGCCGGGGCTTAAAGACCCTGTAATATTTTCAAAAGCTGTCCGGATGACAAGGATAATTCTTCCTGCCCAGTTTTTCTTTTTTTCAGGCGGTCTCTTTATGGCTGTTCAGTTTGCAAAGGAAAAGTTCTTTGTTCCCGCCATGGCCCCGCTTTTATATAACCTGGGAATTATCGCAGGCGGGATGCTGCTCGGTCCATATATTGGTATGGAAGCTTTTTCGTGGGGGGTTTTAGGAGGCTCTTTTATCGGGAATTTTATACTGCAATACCGGGGAGCAAAAAAATGCGGAATGAAATACAATCTTTCTTTTGATTTCAGGCATCCGGCTTTCAAGAAGTATTTATTTTTGACATTACCCCTTATGCTCGGACTGACGATGACTTTTTCAACCGAATTTTTCCTGAAATTCTTCGGCAGTTTCATGCAGGGAGGAAGTATTGCAGCATTGAATTATGGTCTCAGAATAATGTTTATTCTGGTCGGTTTGTTCGGCCAGGCCGTTGGAATGGCCGCATACCCCTTCATGGCGCGTCTTGCAGCTGAAAAGAAACTGGAAGAGATGAACCGCCTGCTCAATGATACCCTGCGGGGTCTTTCTGTAGTTGTGCCTTTTTCAGTGCTTGCGATGGTGCTGAGGCATGAAATTGTCCTGATCGTATATCAAAGAGGAAGATTTGATGCCGAAGCAACGGAACTGACCTCCGGAATCCTTGTTTTTCTTCTTGCAGGCACTTTTGCCTTTGCGGCACAGACTGTGGTCGTAAGAGGTTTTTATGCAATGCAGAACACTCTCTTTCCCGCAGTTTTCGGAACCATGGCGGTAATTATCAGCATACCCTTTTTCTATTACGGAATGAAAGTTATGGGAGTAAACGGGATAGCACTGGCTCTCTCTCTTTCAGCATTTCTACAGGTTGTCATTCTGTATGCTCTGTGGAACAGGCGAAGCCGGAACTTATACAGCAGGGGTGTCTATCTGTTTTTCGTGAAAATAAGCATCGTCAGCGCGGTAATGGGTGTTCTGCTCGAGTGGTTCAAGAGAATGTTTCTGGATGGTTTTGATGTTACCACCTTTTCCGGTTGTATTTTGATGACCGCGTTTCTTTCCGCCCTGTTTTCGGCGGTATTTGTTTCGGCAGGTTACATCTTCAGGATAAAAGAGATAACGGATATTGCAGGCAGGTTTGCGGAGAAGCTGAAAAAAACAGCTCTGTTTTAGCCGGAAGAGCGGGCGGATCCCCGATACTTTTGCATAATATACCACCAGGAGCCGTGACAGGTAATCGGTTTTGCCGTTTTGCATGAAATTGTTATGAAACATAACAACGCCCCCTGATTGTCAACAAAGAGAAACAGGCAGAGGCGAAATGACAGCTCCGTGGGCGTATATCCACTGACGAAGTCTGAATGTTGATCTTGCTAAAGGGCAAAACTGAATATCTGTCCCGGCTCTCGAATCAGTTGTTATGCAAAGCTCTCTGTTCGGTTGCTTGCAGCCGGTAGATTCAATCCGGGGAGAGAGGTTGCATTATTTTGATCGGAAGTTCGATCGTTCTTTGCAGCATTTGCAGCAACCTCGAACCAACTGCTGTCGGTGAAAGTGGTATAACTTCAGGATCTGCCAGCTTTCCTGTTACCCTGAACGGAATGGTCATTATGTTACCGTCCAGTATCCGGTTGACTATGGGAATGTATTTAATAATAAGATCAACGGTTTTAAACGGGGAAACCAGAACAACAAGGTCGGCGTAATCTCTGTCAAGATCGATATTACCGGTACAGACTATTGCCATCGAAGCGCCGTCGATAACAAATCCGGTTATAACAAAATTACCTTTTTCAAGTTTTCCGGATGCAGTTATTGAGTTATAGGCAAAGCCTTCCCCTACAAGATCAGGCATTTTACCCCTGAAAATTTCGGTTAAATTCAGGAGTGCAAATATTTTCGATAAAATCCCGAGTTGATATATCCTTCCATCCTTTGCTTTGAAATCAAAAGTTCCGTTAAGCAGTCCTGTGATTTTGGGTCCTTTATCCTTTGTAAATATTTCGCCGTCCAAACTGAAAGTACCGGTTGCCACCTGTCGCTTGTTTAAAAAGCAATTGATGGAAGAATCGAGTTTTTCATCACGGGCAAAAGGAAATATCCTGAATTCAAATTTATTCCTGGATGTTTCAATGATTCCGGTAAGCGAAATCCCGCAAAGATCAGCGTCTATCAAAGCAATGGAAATATTTCCGGAACCAAGAGTTATATCTGCATGAACAGGGCTCAATGTCAGATCCCCGCATTTTAAATATTTTACCTTGGCTTTTATTATTCCCGATAAAAAGGAATCCGGGGTATTTTTTTTAGCCTCGCCTGTTTGAAATAATTTGTTGTCTGCAAACTCCTCTATGCTTGACCATTCCAGAAAATCGGCCGTTGCATTAAGATCAAGTTGTAATTTTTCCTTTGATAAAACAGCATTTCCGTTAAAAGCTATATTGTTTTTCCCGGATGCTATTTTGCATTCCTCTATTACTACCCTGGTTCCTCCGGGTGTTTTAAGAGGGTTTGTTTCAGGAGTTTTGAACATAAGGCTGGTTATTGTAAAAGGCTTCCTGAAAAGGTCACTATAATCTACGGTCAGATTATCAATTTTACCTGAAGTGTTGAAGAACCAGGCCTGAGGGTCGAAAAGAGGGCCGTTTATCTCAAGATTATTCAGATTTGCAGCGCCCCTTGGAAATGAAATGTTTTTTAAGGCCGTTTTGGCGCCTTGAAAGGAGAGAATAAAAGGATTAATATCTTTTAGGTGGAATCTCGATTTTTCGGACAAAATTTTAAAAGAATTATCCTTATCGTGCCTGAATCCTGCCGACAGATTGGAGATAGAAGATTTACCGCAGGCCGCACTTGCAAGTTTGAAATAAATCGTAGAATCGTCAAGAAAAAATTTCTCGCCGCTTATTGCAATCGGGGCCGGGAATCTTTCATAAATAGCCATAAGATTGAATCCGGAAACATCCACCCTGACTTCAGTTGATCCTTCGCTGTCTTTTATTGTTAATTGTCCGTCTGCCCGTCCTTCGCATTTTTTGATTAGGGAAAGTTCATGTAAAAAAGTTTTATCTTCCACAACCTGCTCAAGAACGGAAGGCAGCCGAGAAAGATCGGCATTGATGGATGTGTCCAGATAGAAGAGATCTCCGTTCTCCGATAAGTCAAGTTTCAGAACACTCCGTTTTGCAGTGGAATTCCCGAGACGGCCTTCAAGGTTGCTTCCTTCAAGAATACCGAGAGAAACCGTCACATCCCCTTTGACGCTTTCAAGCTCAAGGGCCGGCTCCGGGACTGTTATCTTCCCGTCAAAAATATTTCCTTTTATTGAAATATTTTCTATATTTCCCAGTTCTGAAAGAGACTGTGCTCTGGCGGTTATATTGATGGATGGTACTTTCCCGTCTTTTATGATATTAAATATATCATTAGCTGTGCCGGAATTTCCTTCAAGGAAAAGGGCTGCTTTTCTTGTTGTATTTATATCGACGTTTGTTCCATCCAGATCAATTTTTACCAGAGAGAGGGATTTGCTTGTAAAATAATTTCCGGCAAGAGTCAGTTCCGGGTTAACAAGATCAAGTTTATTTATGGTAATGATGGTTTTATCTTTATCTGCGTTTATATTGCCGGAGAATGATCTTCCGTTTATAATAAAATTCTCAGCATTTCTCTGAAACGAAAGAAGAGGGAGTTCTCCTTCGAATTTTGAAGTAAACTTCAGAAATCCATCCTTGCTGAAATTTGCTTTGATATTTGCATGCGAATCTTTGAGCTTTAAACCGGATCCCGGGAAAAAATAATCACAAAGAGGCCCGGGGTTTAACTTCAGCAATTCAATACGCCCTTCGCCGGCAGAACTTCCGGGGAGATAACTTCCGTTGATCAATATTTTATCAAAGATATTCGATTTGCCGGTCAATGTTATTTTAAACCGGCCCGGCTTTAACTTTAAACGGAAGTATATCCCGTCAAATATGAAAGAACGACGGTTCCCGGTATAAAGATCTATTGCTGCGCTTCTGACCTGAACGGCAAGATCCGTATCTATTATGAATTTGTTTTTGAAAAAAACAGCGAGCTTTTTTTCAATCTCCTGGAAAGTAATATTTTTAAATAAATCAGTCTCTTCAGATAACTGATCCGGCATGAATATTTTTATGCGGGGAGCGTCGAGATAAAGCCTGTTTATCGTCACCTCTCCTTTAAATAAGGGGAGAATTTCGGGATATGCTCTTATTAAATTGATGTTTACGGAAAATTTCTCCGGTATAAACAGGCTTGTGTTATGAACCTGTGCATGCAGCCGTGGAAAGAACATCAGGTCTACATTCTGGAGACTGATTTTAAATCCTGTTTTTTCGGATATGTAGCGGGCTATTTCGGCTTTTAGATATGCTTCGTTTATAAATTTTGGAAGAAAAAGGTAAAGGGTTAATAAGAGAATAATTAATAATCCCGTGATAAAAGACGACCAGAATAAAATTCTTTTGATGAATTTCATGTAATCATAAATAGCACCAAATGCCGCCCGGTCAAGTCAAAACTGTCTATATCGGGCCGAGAGGATTGCATCACTCACGTTTGCCTATACCCGCTGTTATGCAATGATCTTGATTTTTATCGGGCGGCTTGCCCATATTATTTGTTTGTGATAGAAGGCGAATGATTAAAGGAAGCGCGATTTTCTTTGCCGGATATTATGTTTTTCTGCCCGCATATATATAAAACTTGGAGGAAAATGGGTTCGGGAATAAATGAAATAGCTGTTATCGCATTGATAGCGTTTGCAATATTTTTTATACCAAGAATGAGAGCTAATAAAAGGCAGGAGGTAACATTTGTCAAACCGGCAAAGAAAACACATGCGGTTCACGGACGCACGCGACTTGCAATATTCCTTTCTGTTTTGTGGATTGTTGCCGCCGCATTTTATTTAGAGCCATGGAATAAAAATCTGATTACTTTCTGTTACATTGGCGCAGGACCGGTATTCCTTGGATGGGGATTAAGCTGGGTTGTCGCGGGCTACAAAAAATACCGAAGATAAAAATATCCTGCCCTTAATCCAGTTGTATGATGATCCATGTATTATGATTTAAGTATTGATTCGATTTGCATATCTTTTTCTTTCCAGACCGAATTGATCCATTTCTGAAAATTCTCCCTGAATTCCGCATTGTTGACATAGTCTCCGATAATTTCTCTGTCAACCGGTAACGTATTGATCATTACTTTTATTTCCCCGATTTTCCCGCACAGGAAATCCCAGAAACTCTTTGTTCCATCCGGGTACACTATCGTCACATTCACTATCTTATGCAACTGCTCACCCATAGCAGAAAGAACAAAGGCTACTCCTCCGGCTTTGGGATTAAG
>CAZOEH010000135.1:5578-7633 GCA_964578785.1 uncultured Desulfonema sp.
GTTGGCATACGGAGATTTCTGCCTCCAGTGTTTTTCAGCGGTAAACCGGGTTCCTTCAACAAAATTCATAACCGATACAGGGATTGTTTTGAATTTTTCGCAGGCCTTTTTTGTAATCTCTATGTCTTTTCCTTTCAGGTGCGGATACTTATCAAGAAAAGTTTTAGAATACCTTTTCATGAAAGGAAAGTCGAGCGCCCACCATGCAAGCCCTAAAAACGGCACCCAGATCAGTTCTTTCTTTAAAAAAAATTTAAGAAAAGGAATTTTTCTGTGAAAGACTCTCTGCAGAACGAGAATATCGGTCCATGACTGGTGGTTAGCCACGACCAGATACCATCCGTCAGGTCTGAGGTTTTCAAGACCTTTAACATCCCATCGAATATTATTCATAAGTTTCTGGTTGATTGTGTTGACCAGTATCCACTTGTCGGCAATCCAGTTAAGCAGCCTGTTATAATGCTTTTTCCAGAACGGCATGATCAGTTTTAAAAATGCGGCTATAAAAAGGAACGTTGTCCAGAAAACCGTATTGACCGCATAAATCAGCACCGATAATACTCCGCGAAGATATCCGGGTAAAAAACTGATCATGATTGTTTTCCTTTCCTCTCCTGCTTCAGGGAAGAGGGTTTCTCCGGACTGTTAATGATATTGCCGGACATGAACTTTCAAATTCTTTAAACAGATCTTCCGTCCTTTTTGAAACTTCGCTGAACTTGATTATTATCTCGCTGCGGAAGTCTGCATCAATTTTGCCTGCTTTTTTCTTCAATTTTTCAAAAGTTTGCCTGCTTTGATTTAAAAGCAAAGTCGCTCTGATCATGGTCTCTCTGGAATTTACCTTTACTGTTTCCTGATACTTTTTAATCTGTTCCCGGAAGTTGCAGTAACATGTTTCAAGAGAAGAATATATTCCGTCCATTTTGAGCATTTCCCTGGTAATTACATGGAAATGATGCCCAACAATGCCGAACCGGATAGTCTCGGCAAATATATTCCTGTGCTTTATGAAATTTCTTGCAAGAAACCTCATATATTGAAAACCATACCTGGTGAAGATCTGCCGGAACAATGATTCAATAAATATTCTTATTTCCGGAAAACGGACCTGTCTTTGGAAAAAAGCCGTATTCCCCAGATTATCAAGGAGCACGTTGCAGCGGGTAAAGTAATTTTTCAGGTTTGAGTCGTAAATATTATTCAAAACCTTCTTGTAACCTTCTTTTAATTTTACAATATCCATTTTGGTGGTAAAATTGGTGTTCATCCCGTGCGTGTTGTTCCCTATCGGTTCACATAATATCCTGCCTTCCTTTTTTAATCTTGAAAAAAGAGAGGTGTTGGGCAGCGCAATAAGAAGACCAACCATAGCCTTGGGAATCCCCGCTTTCTGCACAAAAGAGATCTGCCGGTCGAAGATGTCTTCCTTGTCGCTGTCAAATCCGACAATAAAACCTGCCATGACCTCCATTCCGTGCCGCTGTATTTTAAGCACTGCTTCGTGCAAATTGCTTTTAAGGTTTTGAAATTTTCCGGTTTCCTTCAAAGATTCCCGTGAAGGCGTTTCGATTCCGATAAAGACTTCATTAAAGCCGGCAGCTTTCATCTGCTCCATAAGCTCATCATCATCTGCAATGTTTATGCTGGCCTCCGTGAAAAACCTGAAAACGTGTTTGTGTTTTTTCTGCCATTCTATAAGTACCGGAAGCAGTTCGTTTTTAACCCGTTTTTTATTTCCGATAAAGTTATCATCAACAATAAAAACCGGGCCCTGCCACCCAAGATCATATAATGAACCGAGTTCAAGCATTATATTATTTGCCGGTTTTAACCTCGGCGTATTTCCGTATGATTTCCAGATATCGCAGAATTCGCACCTGAAAGGGCATCCCCGGGAATATTGTATTGACATCGATGAGTATGCTTTCATATCAAGAAGATCAAATCTCGGTGTTGCGGAATTTGAAAGGTCAGGCCGGCTGCCGGGCGAATAAATCTTTTTTGCGCATCCGTTCTCATAATCGGCCAGGAATATTTTCAGGGTATCTTCGA
>CAZOEH010000136.1:0-7602 GCA_964578785.1 uncultured Desulfonema sp.
ACAGCGGCGCCGGAAGTGGAAGCTTTTTCGCCCCGGCTTAAATTCGGCGGTATGTTCAGTAACTTCGTTGAGACAACCAACATCCGCTTAAACGGCGTATATCCCGACCGGGAGTTCCGGACCGTTCCTCTTTTAACCTCCCGCATATCAGAAGGCAATAAAACTCTGAACAGGGGTGAGATCATGATCCCCGCTCTTCTTGCGAAGGGATTGAAGGTCAAGCTTGGCGACGTCGTCGTCGTGGTTGCCACGAACGCGGATGGCTCCGTCAACGGCAAGCAGTTTACCGTCGCCGGCATCCTGGAGAGCGCTACCGGCCCCGGTGGCCGAGATGGCTATATACACATTGAGGACGCCGCCGAGATTCTTCGTACGTCTGAAACGGAAGTAAGCGAGGTGGCCGTCCGGCTCAGGGATTTCAGTCTTCTTCCCGGCGCAGTCAGGCAACTGGAGAGTAAAGTCGCGGGCGAGATCAACAAGGAGGGTCGCCCCATGTTCGAGGTTCACTCATGGGAACAACTATCGCCTTTCTTCAACATCGCCCGGATGATCGATGTAATGACCTTCTTTATTAAAATTATGCTCATAGCCATTGTTCTCATAAGCATTATGAATGTCATGATTATGGCCGTCTATGAACGGATCCGTGAAATCGGCACTATCGCCGCCATCGGCACTCTGCCCGGCAAAATCCGCTCCATGTTCATCATTGAGGGGTTCTGTCTCGGCGTAGCGGGCGCATTCATTGGCGGTCTGCTTGGAAGCGCCGTTATATTGATCGTCAATCTTATTGGTATCCATTTTGATTTTGGTCAGCAGAAAGGCCTCCTTCTGAAGGCAGCGCTTCAGCCATCTGATCTGCTGACCGTATCGGTCATTGTTATTGTTGTTGCCGTAGCAGCCAGTCTCCAACCGGCTTTCAAGGCTTCCAGAATGGAACCCATCGAAGCATTGCGTCACGTCTAACCTGAGGGAGAATATTATGATAAGAAAACTGTCGTTTATTATTCTATTGATCGTATCTGCTGCATGTCCCGTCTTTGCTCTGGATGGGAAGACGCTTCTGGAACAGGTGGACAGAAATCTATCGCCCGAATCTTACGAATCCTATAGAAAACTCATCAACATCGAACCTGACGGCAGGAAAAAAGAGTTCACCCTCTTTACGATCAAAAAAGGAGCTGACAAGGTTGCCTCGCTGTTTCTCGCCCCGGCAAGCGAAAATGGCAGAAGCACACTTCGACTTGGCGACAATATGTGGTTATATATTCCCAATATCGGCAAGCCGATTCGCATTACCAGTCTCCAGTCGGTCGTGGGAGGAGTATTCAACAATGCCGACATTCTGCAGCTCGATTACACCGCAGAATACGATGTGGAAAAGGTTGAAGAAAAAGAGAGTGAGTATCTTCTTTATCTCAAGGCAAAGACAAAAACAGTGGCCTATGACAAGATAAAGATTTGGGCGGACAGGGACAAAAAATTGCCGACAAAGATCGAATGTCTGACAGAGGCAAACATGCTCATCAAAACCCTCTACTTTAAGGATATAAAAGATTTCGGCGGCGGCATCATCCGTCCGGCGGTGATTGAAACGGACAGCCCGCTTTATAAAGGCTACAAGTCCGTCATGATTTTCGCCAAGGTCAAAAAGAAGACCTTTAAGGATGAGGTCTTTACCCTTACCTTCATGCCTGACATAGAGTCCCTGCGCTGATGAAACGGTTATGGATTATTTTTCTGTTTTTTGCTTTTTGGATTGTCCCGGCATCAGAGGGCGCCGGAGAGTCGTATTCATTTGACCTTGCCGAAACAGAGAAGAAACCCTATTCCACGGCAGGCTATGTCGAATTCAAACCCATCCTCTTCGGTCTTGACCGCGACGCGGCCTTTTATAAGCTGCGCTTTTACGATGACCCGCAGGGGCGGACCCTTTCCGAAGTAAACGGCAGGATGCAATTGGAGGGAAGTTACCAAAAGGATATCTTTCGAATCTATGCAAAGACCAATACTGATCTGAAATCTTCTTATTCGGGAGAATCGGAAAGAACAACATTTTACGAACTCTACGGCTCAGTGAAACCATCGTCTGACCTGAAATTTGACCTGGGCAAAAAAACCATGAAGTGGGGCAAGGGATATGCCTGGAATCCCGTGGCTTTTGTGGACAGGCCGAAAGACCCTGACGATCCGGAGCTGGCCATGGAGGGTTATATCCTCGCCACAGCGGACTATATCAAGAGCATGGATGGACCGCTGAAGACTTTTTCCTTCACGCCCGTCCTCTTTCCCGTCTATGATCACATAAACGACAGCTTTGGAAACAAGAATAAACTGAACTTCGCCGGGCGATTCTATTTTCTCCTGTATGATACGGATATAGACCTGCTGTTTATGACGGGAGAAAGCCTGTCAGACCGGTTCGGCGCTGATTTTTCCCGGAATATTACGACCAATTTTGAGATCCACGGTGAGTTCGCCTACATACGAAGCTTCCGTAAAAACATCTTCGACGCAAGCGGCAACATGACTTCCATGGAATCAGACGCCCGGAGCTATCTGATAGGCATCCGTCATCTCACCGCCTTTGATCTGACAACAATTATCGAATACTACCACAACGGGACAGGCTTCAGCGCCGACGAGATGAAGGGTTTCTACTCTTTCGTCAACAGGGGTTATGATATCTTTAATACTACGGGAAATAATGCCGTTCTCGCCAATGCTCAGAAGATGGCGAACAGCGGTTACGGCCGCTCCAACGCCATGGATGATTATCTGTATCTTCGCTTCAGTCAGAAGGAGCCCTTTGACATCCTCTATTTTACCCCGTCACTCACATGGATGATGAATATGGAAGACGAGAGCTGGTCATTGACACCGGAGTTGCTCTATACCGGCATCACCAATCTGGAACTTCGCCTCCGGTCGGGGTTTATCTCCGGCGCCGGAAATTCGGAGTTTGGCGAAAAGCAGAACGATTATCGGGTTGAATTCCGGATGGGATATTATTTTTAGCGGAT
Source organism: uncultured Desulfonema sp. (assembly GCA_964578785.1). GTDB lineage: Bacteria > Desulfobacterota > Desulfobacteria > Desulfobacterales > RPRI01 > RPRI01. The sequence continues at coordinate 3,024 of CAZOEH010000136.1, forward strand.
CTCCGCATGTGGTTGAATTTTCATATATGGGCATATGCTTTTATTTCTGGAAAACATAAAAAGCCGTAATATTTGACTTGACAAAGATAACTTCCGAATCTATATTCTAAAAAAGGAATATGGAGGCTGTTTATGAAAGATTTTATAAAAGTTGCAAAAGCTCTTTCGGACCCTAACAGGGTAAAAATCGTAAAGATGTTGCAGCATAAGAGAATGTGCGTATGCGAAATCAGAGCACTTCTTCAAATCGCCCAGCCAAGCGTTTCAAAACACCTTAAGATCCTTGAAAATGCAGGTCTTGTCGGCTCTGAAAAAGACGGGCTGTGGGTCAACTATCATCTTGCGGACGGGAGCAGTTCACCATATGCGGCAAGCCTTTTAGGGAACCTGAGGCACTGGCTTTCAGATAACCCTGAAATCTCACAACTAATTTACAGGCTTCCCGAAATCCGCAGGGAAGATGTATGCAAATTATAAGGACACAGAATGAAAATCATCAACAACACACAATGCTGCAATAAGGTATCAAATAACCCCGATGCCGGAAATGTCTCTGAAAAAAATAATGGAATTAGACGGTATCTTCTTTATTCTATACCTGTTCTTGTGATCTGGTGGCTCATATATCAGCGGCTGTCTGATTTTTCACGTGCAGTTACATACAGGTTACTGAATCTGCCTGAAGGAAATCACCTTAGCAGCGCAATTGAGTTTTTTCTCTTTGAAACCCCGAAAGTTCTTATGCTGCTAATTCTTGTAGTTTTTGGAGTCGGTATCGTCAGATCTTTCTTTACGCCGGAAAAAACACGCAAAATTCTTGCAGGTAAAAAAGAATCGGTGGGGAACATCCTCGCCGCTCTTCTCGGCATTGTTACTCCGTTTTGCTCCTGCTCAGCAGTTCCTCTTTTTATCGGTTTTGTGACGACCGGCGTTCCCCTTGGAGTCACTTTTTCATTTCTGATATCGGCTCCAATGATTAATGAAATAGCCCTTGTGCTTCTCTACGGACTCTTCGGCTGGAAAATCGCCGCCATTTATCTTGGCACCGGCCTTCTTATTGCCATGATTGCCGGTTGGGTTATAGGAAGGCTCCGCATGGAACGCCATCTTGAAGATTGGGTTTTACAGATCCAGTCGGGCGGAAATGGAATAGTCGAGGAAAACATGAACTGGACGAATCGTATCCAGTACGGCATCGATGCCGTTAAGGAGATTGTCGGAAAGGTCTGGCTTTATGTTGTGCTGGGAATTGCGGTGGGCGCCGGCATTCACGGGTATGTCCCCGAAGGATTCATGGCCTCCATTATGGGGAAAGGCGCTTGGTGGTCTGTTCCGATAGCCGTTTTAATCGGCATCCCGATGTATTCCAATGCTGCCGGTATCATCCCCGTGGTTCATGCCTTGATTGAAAAAGGTGCGGCTCTCGGGACTGTACTGGCCTTTATGATGTCGGTGATAGCGCTCTCCCTGCCGGAGATGGTGATTCTGCGCAAGGTGTTAAAACCCACACTGATCGCGACATTTGCCGGTGTTGTCGGTTTTGGAATTCTGATCGTAGGATACCTTTTTAATATGATTATATAATACAGGAGGATGAATTCATGGAAATTAAAATACTTGGGCCCGGATGCCCGAAATGCAAACAAACGGAAGAGATTGTCCGGCAGGTTGTTGCCGAAGAAGGTGTTGCAGCCAACATTGAAAAAGTGACTGATGTCATGAAAATAGCCGGTTACGGAGTTTTCGGAACACCGGCCGTGATTGTTGACGGCGAAGTTAAGTGCGTAGGCAAGATCCCAAAAAGAGAAGATGTAAAAGCGTGGATAAAAAAGTAGGCTCAGGGGGAAAAGGGCGTATTCTCAATCGGTGAAAAATTTATGTGTATTCCCTGTTCCGGATATGAGAGGTAAAAAGACTGCCGGAACCTGAATGAAATTGCCATGAAATTCGTTTGTAACGGCAGACATTTATATGAGAATACAGGAGCCAGAAGACAGAATACAGAAGAAAACAATACCATGGTTATTCCGGCTCCTGACTCCTGGCTACTGTATTCTCATGCTTCATTGTGCCCGCCCCGGGCATGGGAGTTAGTCAGTAGAAGATTGAGAAGTTAAAGTTATGGAAAATTCACAAACAGATTCAGGTGTTTTACATGAAGATCATGTATTGCAGGCGGAAGCGCATCGGCATGAGAACCATAGTCAGGCAGGCCTACACAATCATGACCACGTAGATGTCACGGAGACCAGCGGATCGCGATTGCTGCTGACCCTGGCGCTTAATTTTATTATTCCGGTCGCCCAGGTCGCGGGCGGGATCATTTCAAACAGCATGGCGCTGATCTCCGACGCCATGCATAATTTCAGCGATTTTACCGCTGTGCTGATCTCTTATGTGGCCTTCAGAATCGGGCAAAAAGGCGTCTCGGAAAAAAACACCTTCGGATACCAGAGAGCGGAGGTGATGGCCGCGCTGATCAACGGGGCGATCCTGGTGGGGGCCTCTATTTTCATCGTTTATGAGGCTGTTATCCGGTTTCGGCATCCGGAGCCGGTAGTCGGAAAGATCGTCATAATCCTGGCGGGAGCAGGCATTCTGGGAAACGGCTTTTCCGCCTGGCTGCTGCACAAGGATTCCAAAGACAACCTGAATATCCGCGGCGCTTTTTTGCACATGATGGGGGATATGCTGACGTCCGTTGTAGTCCTGATCAGCGGGGCGATCCTCATCTTTAAGCCATGGTACTGGCTGGACCCGCTGCTGTCGCTGCTGATCGTTGTTTTCATTCTGAAAAACTGCTGGAGCATCATCAAGGAAGCCACCACGGTTCTGATGAATGCCACCCCTAAGGGCATCGATATTCAAAAGATACGGAACTTTCTTGAAAATATTCCCGAAGTTTGTGCCGTGCATTACCTGCACGCCTGGAACGTCTCTTCCTCCAGCATCGCCTTTTCATGCCATGTGGAAGTGAACGATCAGACGGTGAGCCAAACGGAGATGCTGAGTAAAAAAATCCGTCACGACCTTTATCATCGTTTCGGCATCGATCATCCGATCCTGCAGTTTGAAACCGTCCGGTGCGGGAACGGGGGGTTGCTGTGCGAGATCGGCAAGACGGGGCATGCAGATTCCTGCAACAGCCCCGTAAGGAAATAATATGAGACAGGATCAGCGATAAGGGAGGAAATCTTATGAATTTAAAATCGGCTCATATCGAACTGAATCCTTCCGAAATCCAGAATATTTTGGCCATTGCCATGGACGATGTCAAGGAGCAGGCTCTGGACTTTATCAAACAGATTCTGGCGAAACGGGTGGAAAAGGCTTTGCAGCATCACTGAATGCCGGTCTTCGAGGTCGGTTACGGCCCAGGCCAGACGGATCGTTATGAATGACAAAGGGACATTTTTTCATACAGATCAAGATGCTCCCGGGCCGGCTGTTAAAAATACTTTGAAATAGAAAATCATGTTGTATGCTGTATTACGAAAAACTTTCAAATCACATATAAGGGCAATCATGTTAAAATTTGATTATAAAACTGCAAGCTTAGTATTGTTATTGTTATTATGCGCATCCTTATCCACCGCTTTCGCGGATAATATTCCTGCCAAGGGCGCAGTCACCATGATAGATCTTGGAGCCAAATCATGCATCCCTTGCAAGATGATGGCGCCTATCATGGAAAAGATGGAAAAGGTATATGCCGGGAAAGCGGTCATCCATTTTTATGATGTCTGGGAAGATCGTGAACCGGCAACCAGATTTAAAATCCGGGCGATTCCTACACAGATATTTTTTGATAAGAACTCAGAGGAAGTCTACCGGCATGAGGGCTTTATGAGTGAATCAGAAATTGTCCGGCAGCTTACCAAAATGGGTGTAAAATAAAGAACGGATAAATTATGATCGAATCTTTTTTTCTGACGGTTAACCAATGGATGACAGGCGGCGCTGGGTTTGCTCTTTTCGGATGTTTTCTGTGGGGCATGGTCAGTGTAGTATTCAGCCCGTGTCATCTTGCCTCTATTCCGCTTATCGTAGCCTATGTTGCCGGTCAGGACAAAGCAGTCGACCCCCGGCAGGCCGGCTGGTATGCCGGCGCCTTTACGATGGGACTTTTTATCACCATCGCCCTCATCGGCATTATTTGCGCCTTACTGGGGAGAATGCTCGGGGATGTGGGCATCTGGTGGCAGGTACTGGTCGGCGGAGTGTTGATCTGGGTGGCAATGGGCATGCTGGGTGTGGAGGCCTGCTCGATCTCCGGTTCGATGCTTTACCGCCTGAATTTCAGAGGCCTTCACGGCGCTTTCGGTCTCGGTCTTGCTTACGGAGTTCTGTCCGGATCATGCACGTTCGGGTTCATTGCCCCTATACTGGCCATAGTCACCGTCCAGCAACAGATCCTGACGGGAATTTTGATGATTCTTCTGTTCGCGGTGGGACACTGCCTGCCGATCGTTGTGGCCGGCAGCTCAACAGCCCTGATACGAAGGATATTGGAAAACAGTTCATGGCAGGGTGCCGGCAACTGGTTCCGCAAAGGCGCCGGAGTAATAATAGGTTTTCT
>CAZOEH010000137.1:0-7573 GCA_964578785.1 uncultured Desulfonema sp.
GATTAATCATAATCTGCGGATTATCACGGTCTTTTTCCGACAGGTCCTGAAGTACCGGCAGCGCCATTGCAAACTCCCGGTTTTTCAGATATGCGGAAGCAAGGTTAAATTGAGCATCCGTATTCCGGGGATTTTTATCAAGCACATGCAGATACATAACGATAGCCTCTTTCAGCCGGTTTTGCCGGTGATAATAAACAGCCTTTTCATAAAACGGTCCGGCGGATTCCTGCCCCGGGGATTTAATAGACCGTGGTCCCTGCTCTCCGGATGGTTTAACCCCGATCGTTTTTTTTGCCCTTTTGGCCGCGGCTCTTTTGACTATATCCTCCGTCCCCGGCGGTTTTTTTTGTTTCACTCCCGTTTTACCGGATATCACGGTCTCTTCAGCGGCGGTAATCCCCGGCATATCCGCCCCGGGCGCTCCTTTCTTCCTCGTTTCGATGGGCATAGCCGCCTCTCCCGGGGTTGAACCGGCCTGTCCTGGATTCTGTCCAGCCGGCCCGTTATCTTGCTGCATGGCTACCGGAGGCATTACCGTTTCTGGTTCCTGTATATCCAGAACATATAAAAGAACAAGTCCAAGGCCAAGAAGAATGCATACAATCAGGCCGTAAAGACGGAACCTTGACTTTTCCGGAGTCTTGCCCGTTTCCTGAAACAACGCAGAAGCTTCGGGATGCAGGTTCTCCTTCTCTTTCTTTCTTAAAGCCGCATTGAGCAGGCTCATTCATATCTCCTGTACTAAATATAGAGCTACCGCAGCACAATCTCCGGAACAACGCCGGGAAGTGTAATTTCGAGAGCTGCGTTTTCTGCTCCTTCCCTTGTTACAAAAGCGCCGATAAGCAGGCGGTAACGGCCTTTTTTTATTTTCTGCACATAGCAGTCATATCCGTTGTCTCTGAGCATACCCGCAATACCACTGATTTCATCAGGTGAGGGCCCTTCTCCAACGCTTATCGCCCAGGGAGCGGCCAGGATTCTTGCTGTGGCCAGTCCGCTCCCCACGATGAACTGCTGAGCCTCCGCCCTGCTGTTAAACCGGCCGGCAAAATGCCTGTACCAGATCCCGTCTTCACCCAGGTCAACTTTGACCCAGTGGGAATCAACGCCGTTTGTCCTGTATCGTGAAGCCTCATCGAGCACATTGTCCGACGACCTGTGTGAAGCGATCAATACAGTATAGGGAGCGGGACGGGATTCAGACTTTGTGTTCGTCTCTTTCATGGGAGATCCGGAAATCTCAGGCTCAGGCGCCGGCAAAATAGCGGATGTTTTTTTAACATCATCAGGAATTCCGCCCGGAGCATTCTTTGTCGCGTCAGTTTCAGGAGGAGTAGAAAGCTCCGGACTATTCTTTCCCGCCGGGGCAAAGGCTGCCGGCTCCTCTTTACCGCCTGAAACCCGGGATCCGAGATAAAATGAGAAAACAACCAAAGCCACGACAAGAAAGACCAGAACGGCAAGGTAATAAGGCTTTCCGGACGATACTTTTAATGCGGCGGGATCAGGAGTTCCGAGCTCACTCAGGGCTTGTATGACATAACTCTCGTGGATTGTATGGTCATTTCCCAGATAGCCGGCGATGAGCGAATAATCACAGATCCTGTTAATCAGGCGCGGAGTTCCGGCAGAAGCCTTGAATATCCTGTCGACAGAAGCTCTTGTAAAACGAACCTGGCCTTTATTGCCTGCAACAAACAGTCTTCTTTCGATATAACCCGGAACCTCCTCCTTCTTGAGGTAATCAAGGGTGCAGCTTATGGCAATTCTCTGACGCAACTGCCTCAATTCGGGTTTTGAAATAGTGGTAAGCAGTTCGGGTTGACCCACTATTACCATCTGAAGCAGCTTTTCCTTGTCGGTTTCAAGATTGGAAAGCAGACGCAGATCTTCCAGCGCTTCTACAGGCATTGTCTGGGCGTCGTCGATTATGATAACTACCGGCTTTAAGCGGTCAGCTCCGAGAAGAAACGCGTTCAGCTTGTCCATCAGCTCTTTTTTAGATGCGCCGGATGAGAAGGAAACACGCAGATCATCAAGGATTGCAGCGAGTATTTCAACCCCGGAAAGCGACGGATTGATTATATAGACTGTCTCGGCCTTTCCCTCAAGCCTGTCAAGAATGGTACGGCAGACAGTTGTCTTTCCGGTTCCCACCTCACCTGTCAGGAGAAGAAACCCGGAACGGTTGTTTATCCCGTAAAGCAGCTTCTCAATAACACTTTGATGCGTCCGGGAGAGGAACAAAAAATCAGGGTCCGGAGTGATTGCAAACGGAGCCTCCTGAAAACCGTAAAAGTCGAGGTATAACCCTTTCCTGGGCCTTTCATCTCCGTTAATACTCTTATTTAACGACATAGTTCTGAATCCATCCGCAAAACCTTTGCTTAACATTCCGTTAAAGGCCGGGCCGGCAAATATGAGTTGTTAAAAGCTGTTATATTTCCATTAAAATAGGATAATTAAAAGATGCGCCAAAGTCAACGGAGAACTTATTTCTCCTCCGGTTTACCTTCTTTTAAAAAAAATGAAATAATAAAACAAGCACAGCTTACAAGAAAACAGAGCACAAAAGAACTTTTATAGGCCCCGGAAGGATAAGCGCCGTCTATGAGACTCCCTCTGTCGAGTAATTTTCCGGTCAATATCTGGAAAACGGCGACGCCCAGAAAGGAGGATGGATTTAAAAGTCCCGAAAAGGATCCGAGTCTACCGGCAGGGATTGTTTCTCTGATATGAGCCCAGAACACGCTTATAAATCCACCGGTAGAAATCCCCATACAAAAAAGAATCAAACAGACCGGCAGCATGCCGAGTTTCATTCCAAAAAGAATTCCCGCCCACGACAAGGTTAAAAGAGCCAGAAGCCGGATTATTACCTGCACCTTGCTTTTAAATAACCTGTCTGAAAGCCGGCCGAAAACAGGAGCGCCGACTATGAATCCAATCGGAATAAGCATGTTCAGCCTGCTTGCCGCGATACTGTCCGTTTCAAAAACAGCCATCAGATAAGGCGTGGCCCAGAGACCCTGGAAAGTCATCACGATTCCATAAACACCAAAAAAAACAATCGCCATGATCCAGAATTGAAACGAGAAGAGAGCCATGTAAAAAGGAATTTCCTCTGAGCCTGATTCCTCCGGTCCCGGTATATGCGCATCTTCAGCCTTTGCATCCTGCCCGTTGAAATCTTTAATCAGGAAAAAAGCCCCGGCGGCCAGGGCAAGTGAAATCCATCCTATTATATGGAAGCAGGTACGCCATCCCCAGTTATTTGCGGCCCAGGCAAAAGGAGTTGTGGCGACAACCGCCCCGAAATTACCGACTGCCATGAGAAGGCCCGTCATTGTCGCAAACTCATTTCTCCTGAACCACTGGGAGAATGCTTTTACAGCCGGCACAAACACACCGCCCACACCGATTCCTATAAGCGCGCGACCTGCCGATGCCCACCCTATCCCGGGAGCCAGCGCAAAAATGAAAGATCCCGCTGCCGCTGCTAATGTCCAGTATGCCATAACCCGTCTTGCTCCGAGCCTGTCGGTAAAATATCCCACGAGTGGCTGTTCAAACGCGTAAAGATAAAAATACATTGAAGACATGAAACCGAGAGCGGAGGCATTCACATTAAAGGTTTTTAAAATATCCTGGGCAATAACCGACGGCGAGACCCTGTGAAAATATACAAACAGATAAATAATCGAAATTACGGAAAAAACCATCCATCGGTGGGAATCATTCTGTTTTAATCTATTATTATTGACCATTATATCTTTTACCGCATTTTAAGAGTAGAATACAGTTGAAATAATCGTTGAAATCATTAGAATATAATTAAATTTTTGTCGAGCAAATAAAAACAGGCGGTTTCGTAAAAATACCAGGTCAGTACACATACGGCTTTTTACAATCCTGCCGAAACAGACTGTGAGGAGATTAAATGGAACACAACTTTGTAAAAGCAGTGGCGCTTAAGAATAATCTTCAGCTTAAATTCTATGATAATTCTAAAAAAATAGCCGGGGACAGATGGCTCGTATCCTTATCTGCCCGGATAAAAATACCGGTTGATTCAACATTTAAGTCATTGCCTGATCCGGACCCCGGTAAAGAAGAGATTTTAAATCTTCTCGGCAGCGAAGTCCTTTTTGAGCAGAAAAGAGATCGTTTCTTTATTGACGACAAGAAAAAAGATTCCGTTTTTAATGAATTATGCGATTACTTCCTTAAAAGCACCATCAATTATATCTCTCATCCGGATTTCCCGAAAAAATATATCATGATGAAATTTAAGGAAAAAAAGAATAAGAATCTTCTTGAAGCGGCAGCTGCTCAATACCGGTCATGATCAAAATTATAAAATAACGAATCTACCCGATTCAGCTACAGAATGATGCCGGCCTTCCTGTTCCGGGTCTCCCAGTATTTCCGGTAAATATAATTGGGCTTCCGGTTGACCGGAACCGCTCTTACTTTTTCCAGCCAGCGGTCAGTCATCTCACCGGCCTTCCTGAAAGCTGCGAGAGTATATTCAAAACTGTTACCCGACGATGCACTTCCCGAATTACCGATAAAGGAATCTTCAAGCTCATCCCGTTCTTTGCGTATCGAATTTATCCTTGTTTCATAATCAAGAAGTATGCTTCGGTGCAGGAGTTCGTGGCGCCACCACAGGTTATCCGGATCATATACGCTTCCCGGATTTTTCACTCCGCCGGGAAGCACCTCTCCCTTGAACCATACCGGTTTGAATATCGAGGTGCATGGAGAGGATGTGCCGGTTGCCCATATGGCAGTTTCATTCTGGATCAGGCGGGCAGCAATCGAACCCGTTGTCTGGGTCGCATTTCTCGAAAGACTGTTAGCCGCATGGGCACAAAGCCGGTCTCCAAGAAAATGGGAACCCGGAGAGTAGTTTCCGGCTCCGTGGTCCCGGAGTATACTGAATGCATATTTTACATCGATTTTCCCGATTCCTGATTTTATAAGTTTTGATGAACATTCTCTCCTCTTTCCGCTTGCGGAAAAAGTTGTAAAAAACCAGTCGGAAAAACAGTTCGCAAAATTAAAAACATCGTTTTTCTTAAGCCATCCTTTTTTTCGAGCGAAATCGACAAGCTCCGGATGACTTCTGTCATACTCTTCGCATATTGTAAGGCTGTTGCTTATTGAATAATGATCTTTTACCTTCTTGGCGGCCCACAGATGCCCGGCTGTTTCCAGCACCCACGCACCCTTGCAGTCAGCCATGATAAAGCTGTTATGATAGACCATCTTCTTATCTTCATACCCGCAGATTCCTCCCTGGCCGTGATCCGATAAAAGGCCGGCGACAGTTTCAACCGCCTGTTCGGCAGTTGCAGCTCTTTCAAGAGCGAGACGGAGAAGGTCCATACCCGTCAGGCCGCCCTTTTTCTCAAGAGGCATCTTTGTCCAAACCGCTTCGTTTCCTATTGCGAGACCTTTTTCATTTACACCGATCTCGGCCCCCCACATCCAGAAAGGACGGGATATCACCACCGCATATTTTTCCTTGGCCTGAGGGATTTGAATATAAGTGCACTGCAACCGTTCATTGCCCGGATGGAAACCGGCAGGATGATATTCAAGAGCCTGCGCCTCATCAGGTTCCCTGTCGCTGTTTTTCCCGAAAATAACCGATCCGTCCGCCGTCCCTCCCGGAAGAACAACAAAAGTGTCGCACATATCTTACAGCCCTTTCCTTTAAAGGTTTTTATCATTCATAAAGATAATTGATTCATTACAGTTCATTGATTTTATTAAATCATGAAGAACATGAACCGAATGAAACAGAATATAAAAAATCTGCTTTTTACGAAGCCGCCAATATTGACCATGCATTATAATAATGATATGGATACGGTAAATAAAAATCAAACCGACTTACACGGAGGTACCGGGAGTGCTTAAAACAATCAGAAATTATATTCTTATAGCTTTAGCCGCATATGGCCTCTATTTCATAGTTGATCATCATTTTATTATTGATGTTGACGGCAAAGACGTTTATCTGCTTAAAAAATCCGAGCTTACTCTTTCATATACATTTTTTAATATCAAAGACAGAAAAATCGAATCAATAATGAAAATAGATGATTTGCGGAGAGACGGAATCGGAGATCTTCTGGTGGAACTTGAATTGATCACGGAAGAAAAAAAAAATAAGCTTGAAGCCAAATTCGACGCTGAAGAGGAATGATTTGCGGCTGCCGGGATTATACTTCGGGCATTCGTTTTTTATAACGTCCGGTATTATATGCCCGGTTATTTTCCTCCCCGTTATCTCTTCTTCTCCGATTTATTAAGCCTGAATCTATCAACTCTTAACCGCTGCCCGGCCAGAAGATCCCCGGTTTTGTACCTTGTCCCTCTCCAGTCTATTCCTCCTTTCCTCATGCAGATAATGCCTGAGCGCAGCAACATGGCCGAAAAGATAAAAATCCCGAACTGCGCGAGAAAAAGCGGAAAGAATTTCTGCTTAAATCTTCCTGATATTAAAAAGGCTCCGGCAGCCATGAAAATATAGGTAACCACTCCCAATAGAAACACGGGCAATTCTCTGAAATGTAATATAGCGGTAAAAGGCGCAATTGCATAAGCCCATGCAAAAACAAGAATCGCCATCATCCTTGTAAAGCTGTATCCCGCAATAGAACCGAAGATGTTTTTTTCAACCCCCCTGAACATCGATTTTAAAGAAGGATACCATACGATTGAAATATCACGCACCGCGACGGCAAAAGAGCTCTTTGCTCCTGACATTCTCATCATAAGTCCGAGTCCGACATCGTCGACAGGCTCCATGCGGAGCCATGAAAAGCCTTCCGTTTTCTCAAACGCGGATCTTCTTACAAGATTGAAAGCTCCGGTGCCGGCAAAAGCGCCCGAGCCCGGTCTCCCGACATCTACTGCGCCTGTCCCATAGAGAAACATGGCGCCGAAGGTGCTGACTACGACCTCAAACCAGAAGGAATCCGAGGCCGGTTTCGGAAGAAGCGCAAGATGATCGCTCTTTTCCGCTTCCGCCAGAGCCAATGCTTTTCGTAATGCGCCCTGCCGGAAATGAACATCAGCGTCCGTGAAAAGCAGCCATCCTCCGGTTGATTTTGCTGTTCCGGTATTCAATGCGTTTACCTTCCCTATCCAGCCGCCGGGAAGCTTTTCAATATGGACGGCTTTCACCCGCGCATCTCTTCCGGCAATTCCGTCTATGATCTCACCGGTTTTGTCGGTTGATCTGTCATCAACCAGAATTATTTCAAGATCCGGGTAATCCTGTTGAAGAAGGGTGGCTATGGCCGGCCCGATTGTATCAGCCTCATCGCATGCCGCGATGATTACACTGAGCTTCGGGAATCGTTGAAGAGCGGGAGGATTCTCTTCTTCAAATATTCTGATCCTGCGGGCTATACGAACCATCATAAAAGATGACACCCACCAGGCGAAACAGAATATGACAATATATGCCGTATATATCAGATATCCTGCGCTCATAGAAAATTCGCCCCGGGAATTTTAACTTATTTCGTTGTGCCGCCACAAAGAC
>CAZOEH010000138.1:0-6652 GCA_964578785.1 uncultured Desulfonema sp.
ATCGTGTTAAACTTAAAGATATTTTCCTCGATACGATATACATAACTGCCAAGAAACATTCGATAACTCCAAAAAGTCTGGCTCAGAAAGAATATATTGATGCCATGCGCGGTTATGATATCGTATTCGGGATAGGACCGGCAGGGACAGGCAAGACCTATCTTGCCATGGCTATGGGAATTTCTGCATTGACTAAAGGGCTTGTAAGCAGAATTATTCTGACCAGACCTGCCGTTGAAGCCGGGGAGGCGCTCGGTTTTCTGCCGGGGGATCTTGCCGAAAAAGTCGATCCGTATCTCAGGCCGCTTTATGACGCCCTTCACGATATGATGCGGTTTGAAAAGGTTACAAGCCTTATGCAGCAGGGTGTAATTGAGGTCGCTCCCCTTGCCTTCATGCGGGGAAGGACTTTGAACGATTCATTTATCATACTTGATGAAGCACAGAATACGACTTCAGAGCAGATGAAGATGTTTTTAACCCGTATAGGATTCAGCTCAAAAGCGGTAATCACAGGTGATATAACCCAGATCGACCTGCCTTCCGGAAAAACTTCAGGGCTCATAGAATCAAAGGATATTCTGCAGACAATCGAGGGAATAAAATTTGTCTTCTTTTCGAAAACAGATGTAGTGAGACATAAACTTGTACAGGATATTATTGAAGCATACGAAGGGCTTGAAGAGAAGAAACGAAAACAGGCGAACAGGCAGAACTGAAGAGGGCAAGGGCCGAATATCGAACATCTATCTCCTTCGAAGTGCGATGTCCTGATAAGAAACCGGAAACCTGAAATTTTGTAACTGATATATGAATCTGAAAAAAATAAAAGAATCGGTTGTTGATATCTTTAATTCGAACCGCAATATCCCCCGGTGGATACTCTCGGGTGTCATCATCTTATTTATTATTATCCTTTATATAAATCTTGTGCCCATCAGGCATACATATAATTTAGGCGATATTGCGGATAAAGATATTAAGGCTTCAGACGATTTTTTTGTTGAGGACAAGGATGCCTCTGATGCTAACAAAAGGATTGCGGCAGAGAAAGTTCTTACAATATATGATTTTGATTCTCTCCTTTTATTAAAATTGACCCAGCAGTTGACGACGGTATTCAGAGAAATAAGAAATGTCCATGAATCGGACAGTTTCAATGCTCAGGATACCCAGACAAATCACCAGTCTGCCGCAGTATCCGGGAGAACTTTGAAGCTAAAAAGGGAATTTGAAAAACGGATAGGTTTTACGGTTCCTCAAAGCATTTATCTCAATATAGAAAAGAACGGATTCTCCGAAGATATTCCGAATGCTGTAAGCATAGTTTTGTCTAAAATTCTTGAAAACGGGGTGGCGGCGGACAAGGATTATTTGCTGAAGGAAGCTGAAAAAGGAATAATATTAAGAGATATAGAATCAAAAAATGAAATGCTGACTTATGAATTGAACTCTTTTTACAGCCCTGAAGAGGCTAAGGGCCTGGTCAGAACAATCGGGCGGCTCTTGTTAAAAGAACTGAATTCAGAAAAACGTGAAGCCGTATTATATTTTGTAAACAGGCTTATTCAGCCGAATATAACTTTAAACAGGAATGAAACCGAAGAAAGAATAAAACGGGCAGTGACTGAGGTAAATCCGGTTCTATACAAGGTAAAGGCCGGTGAAATGCTTCTGCGTGAAGGGGAAAAGGTTTCCGAACCCCAGCTTTTAAAATTAAAAGCTCTCAAGTCAACAGTAAGATACGATCAATTGCTGACAGCCTGCATCGGTGCTGCCATGATTCTCTTATGCCTGCTTGTTACAACTTACATTGTCCATTTAAAGGACAGAAACGAAAAGACCGGTGATCATAACAGGAAGATTCTTTTTTTCGCATGCGTTGTCATAATGTTTTTTCTGCTTGCCGAAATTTCATCATTCCTGTCGGGATCTCTTGCCCGGAACGAGCCTCTTTCAATCACCGCCAAATCGATTCAGCTCGGTATTCCCATGGCTTCGGGAGCAATGCTTATATGCATTTTTATGGGCCTGAACACGGCCATTTCTTTTACCGTCGTCATTGCCGTCTGCGCCGCTCTGGTGTTTCAAAACCGGTTTGAAATGTTTATTTTTTTCCTTTTGAGCGGAATGATGGCCGCCTACTGGATGCAGAATTGCAGGGAACGAAAGGTATTCATAAAGGCCGGCGTCAAACTCGGTGTTTTTAATATAATTGTTGCTACCGCAATGAATATTTATTTCTCCGAGCTCTCCTGGATGAAATTGCTGTGGGATTGGGTTTTTGCCTTTTTGGGCGGTGTGGGAGCCGGTATTGTAACTGCGGGGCTAACCCCTCTTGTTGAGGTATCTTTCAATTTTTCGACCGACATTAAGCTTCTTGAGCTTGCAAGCCTGGATCAGCCGGTTCTCCGCAGGCTTATGATAGAGGCGCCCGGGACATACCACCATTCGGTTATTATAGGTTCGATGGTGGAGGCCGCTGCGTCCGAAATCGGAGCGAACCCTCTTCTCGCGAAGGTTTGCGGCTATTATCATGATATCGGAAAAATAAACAAGCCGCAGTATTTTATTGAAAACCAGTCGGGAGGCATAAACAAGCACGACAAACTTGCTCCATCCATGTCGAGCCTTATTCTTGTAGCGCATGTCAAGGACGGTGTGGAGCTTGCAAAACAAAACAAGCTCGGACATGAAATATCGGACACCATAAGCCAGCATCACGGAACCAGCCTTATACGCTACTTTTACGACAAGGCAAAACAGATGAAAGGTGAAGATACGGTAAAAATAGATGATTTCAGGTACCCCGGGCCCAAACCACAAACAAGGGAAGCAGGCCTCGTAATGCTTGCCGATGTTGTGGAATCGGCTTCAAGGACCCTCGAAATACCTACTCCGGCAAGGATCCAGGGCCTTGTCCAGAATCTGATGAACAATATCTTTTCGGACGGTCAGCTCGACAATTGTGAGCTGACATTAAAAGACCTTCATAATATAGCCAAAAGCTTCAATACGATTTTAAACGGCATATATCACCACCGTATTGAATATTCCGAAGCTCAGGTTACGGGTAATGGAAAAGGAAAAGATGGGAGTTCTGATAAACAACAGGCAAAACAGGCGCAGGATCAGGCAGGCAGGCGTACGGCAAATGGCTCAGGTCATCTTAAACGTCTTGGATTGTCCTGACGGCGAATTGTCGATTCTGATTGAAGACGATAAAGGGATTGCAAAGTTAAACCTGAAGTATCTTCAAAGGAAAGGCCCAACAAACGTAATTGCTTTTCCGATGCGTGATGAAAAGTCCCCGTGCGTAAACCCGGATATCCTCGGAGATGTTGTCATATCGGTTGAAACAGCTGAGAGGGAGGGCAAAGAGGCGGGAACCGGATTGAAGCGACGGGTTGCCGAACTCCTTATACACGGCATACTCCATCTTTTCGGATATGACCACGAGAAAAACAGTTATCAGGCGAAGAAGATGGAAAAAAAAGCCGGAGAGATTTTGAAGATAGTTGAAGGAATAGAACTGTAGAAGGATTCGAGGAGTCTATGGGTCAAGTGAAGGAAGAGAGCAAGAGGACAAACCTTGCTTTTGCACTCGAACCCTCGAACCCTTGAATCCTTGAACACTAAAATATAAAACCATAAACTTTTTGGAGATTTTCAAGATGGCCGGACTTGCTGTAAATGTTGATCATGTTGCCACGCTGAGAGAAGCAAGAGAATATATCGATTATCCTGATCCGGTTGCCGCCGCGGTACTGGCTGAGCTGGCAGGAGCGGATGGAATTGTGGTCCATCTGAGGGAAGACAGACGGCACATACAGGATTATGATGTAAGGATGCTGAGAAGTGTCGTTCAAACTAAACTGATACTGGAAATGGCCTCCACTCCCGAAATGATTGAAACAGCCCTGAGCGTCAAACCGGACATTGTGACGCTCGTTCCTGAAAAGCGGAGCGAGCTGACGACAGAAGGAGGGCTGAACCTGATAGTTCACTGCAATGCCATTGCGGAGAGTGTGGCAACCCTGCAGAATGCCGGTATTCCGGTCAGCATTTTTATTGATCCCGATCCGGAGCAGGTTAAACTTGCACATAAGATAAATGCGGCAATGGTTGAAATCCATACGGGCTCTTTTTGTGAGGTAAAAACCCAGCGTAAAAAGGATAAGGCATTTTCCAGAATAGAAGATGCAGCAAAGCTCGCGCATAAACTGAAAATGGGTGTTAATGCAGGCCATGGATTGTGCTATCAGACAATAAAGGCATTTAAAGGGCTTGGCGAAATAAAGGAATTCAGCATCGGGCACAGCATAATTTCAAGAGCCGTTTTAGTAGGCATGGAAAGGGCTGTCCGGGATATGATTGCTCTTATAAAGGAACTTTGAAGAACCGAATATCGAATGTCGAACATCGAATATCGAAAAACAAAAATCCAGCTTCGATGTCCGATATTCGAAGTACGATGTTCGATAAAAACCAGGAATCAAACCATGTACATTGTAACAGCTGATGAAATGAGGGCGATAGATATAGCGACCATAGAACTGGGTCTTCCCGGCAGGATACTTATGGAGAATGCGGGAAGGGGGTCTGTGCAGATACTCCTTGAGAAATTTTTCGGCATCAGTGCTAAAAAGATCGGAATTTTAGCCGGACGCGGAAATAACGGCGGAGATGGTTTTGTGGTTGCAAGACATCTTTCACAGAAAGGGATCGATGTAATAGTCTACCTATTGTCGGAAATCCAGGCAGTAAAAGGCGATGCACTTGCAAATCTTGATCTGTTTCAAAGGTTCGGAAATCCTATTGTTGAGATTCCGGATCGCAAAGCCTTTGATGCAAACAGAACTTTCATGAGTAACAGGGATGCATGGGTGGATGCGATATTCGGAACAGGCCTCAAATCGGATATAAAGGGATATATCAAAGACATAATTGTTTTCATAAACAGCCTTAAAAAACCCGTACTGGCGGTTGATATTCCTTCAGGGATTGATTCGGATACGGGACAGGTTTGCGGGGAGGCGATATGCGCCGGTGCTACTGCGACTTTCGGATATGCCAAGGCAGGGCACTATCTATATCCCGGGGCCGGATACTCCGGAGAAGTCGAGATAATAGATATAGGCATCCCGCCGCTGGTTGCCGAAAGAATAGCGCCGAAACAGCGCCTGCTTGATGATGAAATTGTAAGCTCCTATCTTAAACCGAGAGAAAAAAATGCCCATAAGGGAACTACCGGCCATCTCTTTATTGTTGCCGGTTCCCCCGGAAAAACCGGAGCTGCCGCAATGACGGCAATGGCGGCAATGAGGGCGGGTGCCGGGCTTGTGACTCTCGGTGTGCCGAAAAGCCTGAATCCGGCTATCGAACCGATGATTCTTGAAGCAATGACATGTCCGCTTCCTGAAAACACGGAAGGGTTTCTTTCAGAATCGTCATTTGACGCCATAATGCATAACCTGGCAGGAAAGAAATGCCTTGCTATCGGCCCCGGGCTTGGAACAGATTCTTCCACAAAACAACTGGTTATTAAAATCCTCCGGGAGTCATCTTTGCCTGTTATTCTGGATGCCGACGGTCTGAACCTGCTTGCCGGAGAAACCCGATTGCTGAAAAAGCTCAAAATTCCGGTTATCCTGACTCCGCATCCCGGTGAAATGTCAAAGCTTACAGGGAAAAGTATTTCGCGGATCCAGGAAGACCGGATCTCATGCGTCCGCGATTTTGCTGTGGAATTCAATGTTCATCTTGTTCTTAAGGGGGCGGGAACCGTTATTGCGCATCCGGACGGAAGAGTCTTTATAAATCCGACAGGAAACCCTGGCATGGCATCGGGCGGTATGGGGGACATTCTTACAGGCATCATAGCCGGGTTTGTCGCACAGGGATACCCGGCGGAGGAATCCGCCCGGATAGGAGTTTATCTTCACGGCAGGGCCGGGGATGATCTTGAAAAAAGTATGGGACCGTTTGGTTTCCTTGCATCCGATGTTCTGAAATCAATACCTTCACAAATCGGAAAGATTTTGACTGCTTCAAGCCCTTCGTGTTGAAAACGGCTTTTCCCCGGGAGTATCATTATTGGAGTGTTACAATTCAGCGGCTATTTATCATATGGACTTGAACAACTTGGTCGGATCCCCGTATTCCTTATATATAATGTCGGGCTCCCTTTCAGAAACGCAGTCTCTTGGTGAAAAAATAGGGCGGATGCTCGGAACCAGGTTTATTATATGCCTTGCCGGAGAGCTTGGAAGCGGCAAGACATCCTTTGTCCAGGGGCTTGCAAAAGGAGTCGGCGTCCCGGAAAATTATTACATTACAAGCCCGACATACTCAATTATTCATGAATATCCAGGCCGCATTCCTTTATTCCATATCGATCTTTACCGGATAAGGATAAAAGATGATATTTATGAAACCGGCCTTTATGAAATGCTTGACAGATTCGGAATCTTTGCTATTGAATGGCCGGAATTGCTTATAAAAGATTTGACGACGGATTACATGGTGATTCATTTTCAGATAGAAAATGACGATACACGGAAAATCAGCATTACGGCGCATGGAGAGAGAGCCGCAGATCTGGTAAGAAGTTTATGAGGGGAACAAAATGAGCTTGATCGTTCAGAAATTC
>CAZOEH010000138.1:6662-7567 GCA_964578785.1 uncultured Desulfonema sp.
TCGGCGGCACATCGGTCGGGGATATCGACCGTATCCGAAACGTAGCGAGGCGCGTTTCCAAAACATTCGATGAAGGGAATGATGTTGTCGTGATTCTTTCGGCCATGTCGGGTGTTACGGACAGCCTTGTCAGAATGGCAAACCAGGTTGCTTATGTTCCCGACAAGCGTGAACTTGACGTTCTGCTTACAACCGGGGAACAGACTACCGTCGCTCTTCTTGCCATGATGCTGAAGGGCATGAACTATCCGGCTGTATCCCTCCTGGGGCATCAGGCCGAAATTCTGACGGACAGCGATTTCGGAAACGCAAGGATTGCAGGAATCGGCGCCAAACGGATAAGAGAATTTTTGAATGACCGGAGGATAGTCGTTATCGCAGGTTTCCAGGGGAGTGATTCATACGGAAATCTCACAACGCTGGGACGGGGGGGCTCGGACACCTCTGCCGTTGCGATAGCCGCTGCTCTTAAAGCGGATATGTGCGAAATATACACCGATGTGGACGGGATATATACTGCCGATCCGAATATATGCAAAAAGGCCAGAAAACTTGATAAAATATCCTATGACGAGATGCTTGAAATGTCGAGCCTTGGAGCGAAAGTCCTTCAGATAAGATCGGTTGAATTTGCAAAAAAATATGATGTCCCTGTGCATCTGAGATCATCCTTTTCACTGGAGGAGGGAACTATGGTAGTAAATGAAAATTCCGATATGGAACGCCTTGTAGTTTCAGGCGTGACCCACAGCAAAAATGAAGCCCGCATCACATTAAAAAAGGTTCCTGACCAGCCTGGGATTGCTTCAAAGATATTTACACCGGTTGCAGACGCCGGAATACTGATCGATATGATAATCCAGAATACCCGGGCAGAAGGGATGACTGATCTTACCTTTACAGTT
>CAZOEH010000139.1:0-7565 GCA_964578785.1 uncultured Desulfonema sp.
ACTGGGAAACATATCCCATCTCCCTGTTGCGGATATCCATGACAGCACGGTCAGGCAATGTCGCCAAATCAACCATCCCATAGGTAGCCGAATCATAACGGGTTGCACCGCTGGTTGTGAGATAGGTGCGGTAGAGGCATTTTAAAACTGTACTCTTTCCTGCTCCGCTGGGACCCGACAGGCCCAGGAAGCTACCCCCGGGAACGAGAAAAGATATGTCACGGCAGCCCTCAATCATTTTTTTATTGAGGATATGAAGCGTGAAGCTTTTTGACAGGTTCTCTACGGTAATCACAAATGCTCCTTTTTACAATTGAGAAGCCACGAGAAGTTGGGTGTATCTGTGCTGGGGATCCTGCAGTATCTGGTCTGTCAGTCCCGCTTCCACTACATGGCCTGATTTCATCACCATGGTTCGCTGGCAGAGCAGGCTGATCACTCCCAAATCATGTGAAACCACCAGCATGGAGAGGTTGAATTCGCTCCTTATATTTCTGATCAGATCCAGTACCCGCGCCTGGACCGAGAGATCAAGTCCGGTGGTGACTTCATCCAGAAAAAGGATGAGGGGGTTGTTCGAGAGGGCTTTGGCGATCTGTACGCGTTGCTGCATACCGCCGCTGAAGTTACAGGGAGGTTCATCCATACGATCCACCGGGATTTCAGTTTTTTCCAGCAATTCCGCCGACCGATGCCTCATCTTTGCTATATGTCTCCATCCGGCTCCCAGAAGCCGCTCTGCAATATTGCCGCCTGAACTGACCTGCATCCTGAGCCCTATGTGCGGGTTCTGGTAGACAATTCCCATGAGGGCGTTGCGAAGCTGACGCTTCTGGAAATGACTCAGGCCAAGCAGGTTGCAACTGTAATCCGAACCATCTGCAAATATTTCCGGCAAATTGCCCGGCCCGGCACAGCGGTGCAATTCCATGCTGCCTCCACTTGCTTCCCATTCAAAGTGCAGCAGCCGCACCAGGGTGCTCTTGCCGGAGCCGCTCTCGCCTACAACTCCAAGGGCCTCATTGCGATAAAGATCGAATGAAACGTCATTGCATGCCATCACGGAACCACAGTGCGGGCAGAGATTTGTATCTTGTTCAGGTCCGGTGAAATCGAGACAGTGGGCGCACCCCTGACCAAACTGTTTTGACAGCCCTCGTATCCGTATCAGCGCTTCCATGCCTGACTCCTCTTGTCGCAGTAGCCGGAATCCGAGCAGAAATAGTAGCGTCCGCCCCCCGCATTGTCGATTACTTCGTCCAGATAAGTATTGGTGGCGCCGCAACGTGCACATGCCTTGCCGGAAAAATTCTCGGTTCTGAACTTATGATCTTCGAACTCCAGCGGCTCAACCGTCGTATGCGGGGGGATCGCATAGATTCTTTTTTCCCGACCTGCTCCGAAGAGAAACAGCGTGTCGGCCATGTGGAGTTTAGGCACGTCCCATCGCGGAATCGGGCTAGGGTCCGTAATGTAACGGCCATTAACCGTAACCGGATAACGGTAACTGATGGTAATCTCACCGTAATTAACGATATCCTCGTAGAGATAAAGCCACATCCGGCTATAGTCTGCCTCGGCATGCATCCGGCGGGTTTCCACTTCCGACGGCTCTACCTCCCGCAGCGCTTCCGGGTACGGAACCTGCAGCACCAAAATTTGCTGATCGGTCATTTTTTCCTCGGGAATACGATGACGTGTCTGGATGATGGTTGCCTCACGGGTATCGGTGGTAACGGCAACACCGGCAACAGTCGCAATAAATTTTTTGATATTGACAGCATTAACGCTGCCGTCGCACCCCTGATCAATTACCTTGAGAATGTCATCCTGTTTGACAATTGAGAGGGTAATCTGAATACCGCCGGTCCCCCAACCGCGGGCAATCGGCATCTCCCGGGAACCATATGGAACCTGATACCCCGGGATGGCGACAGCTTTAAGGATACTGCGGCGAATCTCCTTCTTGGCTCCCTCATCAATAAAACCAAAATGGTACCCTGCAACCCGCGCTCCATCACGCTTTGACTGATCTTCTTTCTGCAGCCATTCATGTATCAGCATCGGCATCCCCCTTAAGTTTTACGACACGGGCCAGTTCCTGAGCTTTTCTGAGACGATCGAGATCGGAAAGGAAATCCACATAATGAGGCAGTTTCCAGTGATTGCAGAACCCCATAGCCTCAATGCCGTCGATATGATAAAGGACGAACTCCTGGTCCTCTGCAGGACTGCACGGCTGTTCAGTCCGGGTGCAGCGATCCAGCATCGCCATTGAGATCGCCTTGAGTTCGTTCTGGCCGAAACAGAGACCATAGCCCAGGCTGAATCGCGGAATGCCTTCGCTGCCCTGCATGCGGGCCAGAACCTCTGCTTCCGTCACTTTGACTTCACCGACGACATAGGGCTTTCCGGTAACCGGATGCGGAATGGTGAGCGGCAGGTAGCCGATGCGCAATTCACCCAAAGTCGGATGGATATTTCCGTAACCGCGCATACTTGAATATGCCAGGGCGAGCATGCCTCCCGTCTCCCCACGGGCCAGGGCCTGCAACGAAGCGCTGCGGGATGCCGGGAAGGTGAGTGGTTGACGTGTTATGTCGGACAATTCCCCTTCCCCGTGCGCTGCCTCAATGGTATCTGCCAGCAGCCCTTCACTGCGCAGTATGCTTATCACTTTTGGAAAGGCGCTGGGTATCTCGGCATCGGCAGGAAGGTTGCTGAATACCTTTTCACGAAAAGCTCTCCGTCGTGCTTCGTCATCTTTAAGAAGTTCGAAATCCAGCAGTCGCAGGGTATAATCGCTGGTTGCTCCCAGAATCTGCCCGCCGGGAATATCTTTGAACGCTGAGGAAATTCTTCGTATAACCCGCATTTTCTCGGTACTGACCGGCAGTGAATAGCCAAGGCGCAGCTGGGTGGCACGAAAGGCACGCAGCATAAAAGAGGCCTCAAAGGTATCGCCGGCAGACTGTTTGATGGCAAGGGCGGCCAAATCCGGAGCATAGAGCGACCCTTCCCCCATAACCCGATCAATGGCCAGATAGAGCTGATCCCTGATCTGGTCAATCCCCAGGGGCGGGGATAAACCCTTTGTCCGCTCATAGGCAAAGAACTGGCATGCCTTTTCTATAGCTTCATTTCCACCTTTAACCGCAACATATCCCATATTCAGTTCACTCCGATTCGCGACGATCGGGGAATACAGGCTATGTTCCAGCCCCGGTCCAGAAATATTGCATCCACGCCGAGGGGAAATTCGCTGTTAATCTCACTTAGAAGTTGCAATTCACCCGGATCGATTCCTGTAATTCTTAGAAAGACGGTGCCTTTGACCCCGGGTCCTGACAGGACAATTCCACCCTTTCCCTCGCTAAGATCATCCACCAGATAGACGATGGTCGCCCCGGTATCCGGGTATTCAAGGCTGCCACGCTTGAACCCAGCCAGCTTGCCCCGGGTGGTTCCATTTCTGACGATGATGTAATCCGCATCCTCGGAGGATACCTGGCTGCTGTTAGTATGGCGGGCAAGAACCGTTTCCAGATCCCTGTCATCGATAACTGCAAAGCTCACCTCGTTGTCCATCAGGCAGCCGAGAAGATCAGCTACTGAATGCTCTCCGCCGGTAAAAACAGGCAAGCGATATACCTTTCCCGGATGGCTCATCCCTTTAAGGATTATCCTGAATATTGTATGATCGCGGATCGTTGAGGTTTGATCCATGGTTACGCTCCCGGCATAAGATCAAAATTCACCCGTGTTGCAGCTATCAGGGCAGCGCTTTCTGTATGTCTGTTTTTCTGCATCAGTTCTTCCTTTTGAAGACAAGCCCGCAGATTATCCTGGATCCCGGTTGCCTCCGGACAACTCAACACCGCGTCTGCCGCGGCCCGTGCAAGTGCTCTGCGCGGCGCTTCTCCCGAGACCATGCCAAATCCTTCACAGCCCCGAAAAACTACGCCGGCCCTGGTAACAAGGACTTCCCCGAGGTGAAAATCGGTTTCAAAGCTGTCTTTGACGGTCAGCATCACCAGTCCGGTTTTAGGAGGACTGCTTACAATCAACTCCATACCGGCTAACAACGCCAGAACCTGTTCCACGGTCTCATCATCCATGGTATCAATCAGGACCGTCAAATCTTGACCACTCATTTTGGTTCTCCTTATCGTTTCTCATGTTATGACGGGCTATGGAAAAATCTATGAAAAAACTGTACCCATGCTTTTCAAAACCAAGCGATTCGTAAAAACGATGGGCATCTATCCTGTTCCGGTTGCTGTTCAGGACCATTTTATAGCAGCCATTTTCCCGGCAGATACAGCCGGCATATTCCACCATCCATTTTCCTATACCCTGACCGCGCAGCCTTTCCTCCACCACCACGTCCTCCAGAATGGCAGACCGGGCCCCTTTATGTGCCATATTGTCCATTATCAGTATGGAAAAAGTGCCGACGACCCTCCCGGCAACGAGCGCCGCATACAAGCGGTAATCCGGATAGGAATTCATCCGGTCAAGAATGCGACACGCTTCCTCAAGGCTTAACACAGACCCGTCATCCTGCCCGAGTTGGGCGTAAAGTTTTAGAATGGCAGGCAGATCTAATTCTGTCGCCTCCCGTATCATCATGTCCATATACCGCTCCTCTGCTTTGATTCTATTGCGATCAATCAAGTGTATCTCGCCCTTACGGATGCACTTATCCGGTCGATAACAGCCACCGTGATCACAATAATGATCAGGATGGTTGTTGCATCGCGATTTTCGTAACTCCTTAGTTTATCAAAAAGATAGACCCCGATGCCGCCGGCGCCCGTAAAGCCGAGGATAGTGGCGGAGCGGACGTCCGACTCTAAGCGATAGAGGGTCATGGAAACAAAAAACGGTGTGATTTGTGGAAGTACGGCATATCGTATCACCTTGATAAATCCGGCGCCGGTTGCGATCAGTGCATCGATCGGCTCCTGCTGAACGGCTTCAATCCCTTCGGAGAAGAGCTTAATCAGAACGCCTGATGTATGGATGCCGAGCGCCAGGATGCCGGGCATCGGCCCGAGGCCGACCGCGGAAACAAAGAGCAGCGCCCAGACGATCTCGTTTATTGAACGGCTTATGTTGGCAAAGAACCTGACAAGAGTGTAGATCATCCTCTTTAGTAGCAACGACATTCCCCGTCTGCCGGAAATTATGATGTCAAGAGTATTTTTAGAGGCGAAAAAAGCAAGGGGGAAGGCGATGATCACCGAGATGATCAATGCGAGAAAAGCCATCTGCACCGTTTCCAGCATGGAAAGGAGATATTTCACCGGGCCGTGGCCGGCCAAGTTGGGGGGGAAAAAGCCGCTGTCCTCGATCTCCGGGTTACCGCCAATATAAGTGATCATATTACCCCATCCATCCAATATCGCGACGACACTCATTTCCGTTGAGTTCCAGCACCACGCCGTCACGACCAGGGCAACGGCCAGGATCATAATATTATATGGGTGAAAAGGGGTAGTCTGCCGCTTTATCTCTTTAATGTTCATAGCTTTGTAGTTCCTTTAGCAGTTTCTCGCTGACAGTGAGGGAGGCAGCGGCCAGATCAGAAACTGTCTGGCCGCTTAATTTTCACTACTTTTTTCCCAACTGTTTCTTTACTTCGATCTGGTCACGTATCGGATCATAGATTTCATCACTGGCAACGGCATATCCCTTAAGTTTCAGTTTTTCCAGACCTTCCTTGTCATTATAGGAGAGGAAAGCATCTTTAAGGGCCTTTTTCAGGGATTCAGGCAAATCCTTGCGATAGGCCATCGGGGAACCGGGAATTAGTTTGGATGTCCATATAATGTTGAAATCCTTATCTTTATTCCATTCCTTGCCATCGCCGCGGGCCATATCAAGATCGTTGGTCGAGGCGATGTCAATTTTACCGGCTTTGACAGCCAGGATTGAGGCGGCATGGCCGCCGGAGTAGATAACTCTTGAAAAATACTTCTCCGGATCAATCTTCAGGTCTTTATAGAAATAAACCGTCGGTACCAGAGTGCCGCTAGTAGAGTTGGGGTCGGTAAAAGCCCAGGTCTTTCCCTTGGCATCCTCAATGCTGTTGATACCCGAACCCTTCTTAGTGATGATCATGCCGTGGTAGCCCTGGGTGCCGTCTTCCCCGACTTCAATAACAAATGCCTCGGCATTAGCCCGCAGAGCCGCTTCGACATAAGATTTTGGGCCAAAATAAGCGACATCTATATGCTTGAACTGCATGGCGGTGATTACACCTGCGTAGTCGGTGGCGGTCTTGAGTCCTACCGGAATGCCGAGCTTTTTTTCCAGGTAGTGGGCCAGATTGTCAAAACGGTCGGTAATTTGCGCTGAACCTTCGACTGGGATTAGACCGATGGTCAGTTTTTTTGGCCAGTCGGCTGGTGCGGCCAAAACTGCTGTGGGCAGCCACACGGCTGATACAAGGATGATAATAGCTTTGAATACTTTTTTCATCTGATTCTCCTTTTTGTTGAAAACCCGGTTGGGGTAAAAAATTTATGCTGCTGAAAGCGCGGCAGGAGCATACGGGAAACGTCGTATTGTGTTATCGAGTGGGTCATGACTCTCTTTTTCATATATTTCTGCAACAGCAGCGGCAGAAAGATGTTCCGGCGGGCCGTCATACACTATCCTGCCGCTGTTCATGCCTATTACACGGTTGCAGAATTCACGGGCATAGTCCAATTGGTGCAGGTTGGAGATCACCGTAATACCATATTTTTCATTGGCGGTTTTGAGCGTTTCTAGGATGCAGCGTGCACTGACCGGATCAAGTGACGAGATAGGTTCATCGGCCAGAATGATCTCGGGGCGCTGGGCAATGGCTCTGGCGATAGCCACCCGCTGTTTCTGACCACCTGAAAGCCGGTCGCAGCGACTGAGAGCCTCCTGCTCGATACCGACAACTTTCATATATTCGTAAATTTCTTCATACTGCTCACGGCTGTAATACTTGAAAAAAGCCGCAAGCAACGGCTTGCGGTGCAGCATGCCGCTGGCGATGTTATCCAGAGTTGATAGCCTGGCTACCAGATTGAACCCCTGAAAGATTACGCCGAGCTTTGCACGAAGCGCCTTCAGTTCACCGTGTCTGATTGTGCCAATATCACTCCCAAGTACTTCCAAGCGCCCGCCGAGGATGGAGGTGGTAGCATTGAGTCCCATCAGCAGAGTTGATTTGCCTACACCCGAAGGTCCGATAATGCTGAGAAATTCACCCTTGTTGATGATCAGGTCAATCTCCCTGACAACCTTCTTTCGGCCATAACCAAGCGTTAGTTTTTCCGCTCGTATCTGTTCCATGTTTATCTCCCTTTCAATTCTTTTAATGTTGTTCATTATTTTTGAGCAAAAAATAAAATTCGTTTTCGATTTCAGACGGAGGATAAAGATAGTTTGTTATGAAATTATTAAGGTTTCGTGAAAAATTCATTAAAAAGGTGAAGAGTTGTGACTCCTCCCGTCAATAGTAGGCAACAAGAGGTGGTCGGGGTTGTTTGGACAGGAAACAGGGGTTTATAAGTGGGAATCTG
>CAZOEH010000140.1:0-7547 GCA_964578785.1 uncultured Desulfonema sp.
AGCGGAACCAAACCACGCGCATTCCCTCAACAAGATGATTAAGCATCAGTTCGGTCTTGCTCTGACCGCCTGTACGTGGACTTGAGTTAATGGCAAGTATTTTCATGTTGTTCTCCGTTGATAAGTTGATTGATCCGCCGGTATGCCTTCATAAACCAACACCAAGTCACCCAACGCCATTTTCACTGGCGCCGGCTGTTTGGCGTCCAGTGAAAAAAGAGGTTATACACACATTACTCGTTAGGGAAAATAAATTCTCTTTTAATTTCCTTTTTAAGAAGATAATCTGTTGCCTCTGAATTGCTCCCTGCTGGAAGAACCAGCTTAATTAAAATAGTTTCTTCTTTTAGTTCAGCTTCTTGTAATCTCCACAAGGTTTCCATATCATATCTAAGATCCATCTGCGCAAAGTAAACAGCTTGTTGGTTCCTGGCTCTTTGACTCTTGATTTGCCTACTAGGGCAAAATAAAAGTGGCACACCTAATGGTTTACCGGAATTCCCAATTTTACTCATTTTGTCAAGAATAGCTCCGAGAGAAATCACTTGCAGGGTTTTTCCTGTAGCCGTTGCATCGCAAATGTAAATAGCTCCCTCGCCGTCCCTGTTGTCATTAGCGAAAAACAATGCCACGTCTGCGGATTGCGTCCAGTCGATAAGGTTTGTTCCTTTTAAGAAAAATTTGTCATCTTCTGGATACTGTTGATATCTTTTCATGAGTTCGAACCATGCATCTAAATCGTCCTTAACTGAAGCTGTTTCAAGTTCTTCAGATGGGCGAACTATGACTCCATATTTTAAGAGATAGAGGTTCAGTATTACATGATGAAATTCAACTGATTCAGCAACTCTTTCTGAGAGTCTGACACCTGCCGGGAGACCAAATATCGCTTTTTTAAATGAACGAACGTAAGTGGAATCTAACAACCATTCTCTATTACTATGGCCACGAAAAAGTGCTAAAGATTTTGACTGATTACATAATGCGACAATATGCTTCAATTCATCCAAAAAGCTATTAAAAGAGTTCGGAACCCACTCCTTAGTTGCGTGATTTACTATAGTATCAGAATGTTTTGGCGCAATATTTTTCATTGGCTTAAATGTTTATTTGCTGTGTATAATACGAAGGTCAGCCAGAGGCGGGCGTCCTTTCCCGCCGATTGGCTGCACCGCCTGGTTGGCCATTGCTATATTTCCCTTCAAGTACGTCATTCTCGCCACTTAATTGGGATAACTCGGTGGCAATATTTGCATTTCGAAACGATGTGAACTTTTCAATGGCGTTGATCAAAGTTCGATGACACGCAACTGCCACGATCCCCAGTCCCTTTTCTGACGGCCCAAAGCTTACAATATGAGCCGAGTTCTCATCAAAATAATGGTCGAGCGACTCGATGTTCGCGTGTGTATCATCGCTCATTTTCTGGTAGTAAAGATTGTGAAAGTCTTCCATTTTTGCAAGAGAAGCCCATTCGTATGGTTCCGTCTTCTTCGGTTTCTCTTTTGTGAGCACATCGATTTCTGATTCAATTCCGAGACCAACTCCAGAGCCTGGATGCTTCTGTTTGTATTTCTGAATGCCGCGGAGCTTCTGTAGACGGGTGCTTTTCTCTTGGCGAATGTATAGGTCTATTCCGTCATTTGCCAGTTGTATTGCGCAAAATTTATAGACGGTCTCGATTAGGGCTCTGCAAGTAATCTTTGCGGCGGGAATACACCCCTTTCTAAGAAGAATTACAGACGATTGAAAGAGTTCTAACGACTTGGCCGCCATAGCATTCATAGTCAGGTTTTTAGGTGAAGTGCGGTCAAGTTCTGACTCTTGAAGAAGCCCAATGAACACCTTGCTCAGCCGCTCGGATAGCTCAAACAAATCGGTGTACGCCCCGATGATCTGTTTCTCAGACTCCTCGACTTCTGATGATAGGAAGCCCAACTCCGAGATCATAGTCTCCTCCTATGGTTAACCAGCAAGGCGATAGGGGTCGCGCTTTCGCGGTGTCCTTCTCCACCGTGCTGTTAGCCGGGTCTGCAGATCTCTTTTAGGCAGATAGATAGTTTATACACCAGGGGGATCGTGGTGAAAAGAAGTAATAAAATCCAGCCCGCCATAAAGATACTTGCTATCCATACACCCAATGATCGAGTGGAGCAACCCGTCGTGACCACGTTTTTGCGTTTGCGAAAGACCTCAAAGTCATTAAGGAATTTTGTGGCTTCAGGTGAGTTGGACCCTATCTCTGAAAAGTAATGCGACTCAAAACTTTCAAGCTTCTGCTCCCACCACCTGACCCAGGCAGCCATTCGGAGGACCCCAAGAATCCATAAGACGCAAAGACCAATTCCTACCAACGAGGCGATGATTTTCAATGGCTCAGGAGTGATGGTTGAGACTGTAAATCCAAACAGCCCTCCATTGATGACGTTCATGACGCTGAAGATGACCCAATAACGTTGGGAGTCTTGTTCACGACCGCTAAGCAAGAGCAAATAAAGGTCCTTCACAGTCACCTCAACTGTTTGGTTGGCTAACAATTAATATACGCAATATTTAATATCCAGTTCTGGAGAAAATTTGTACTTCGAATTGCCTGTTCTTTACTCTGATATTTATATAAATTCAAATAAGTTCTGTTGAAGGCCTGCGTAGATGTTTGTTTATTGGAGTCGTTTTCTTATCCAGACAGGATCTCTTCGACAACCCAGAACAGCATAAATCCTTACCTCATCTCTCTCGATACGGTAATAGACAGCGAAGGGAAACCTTTTTGAAAGCCTTCCTTCAAATCTTCCTTTGCAGATTCAAGGATTTTTATTTTCATGAAATCGAATTCCGTATATCTTTCTTTGCCTGAGCCCAGTCAACAAACTTGTCTTTGCTATCTCTAAGTCTCTGTTCTCTTTCTTTCAAAACATTCTCATGCCACAATATTAACATTGCCCTGAGCTTTTCCTCGGTGGTCATTTCCCGCCGCCTTTCTTTTTTTGATCAGAGGCCCGTTTCGGCTTCACTCTTTCGCCCAATTCAGTCTCTATTTCCTCGACAGTGGGCAGTGCCGATTGCAATCCTTCAGGCAAGGCCCGCGTCAGTTCATACGTTGAAATGCCGATAGGTTTATCGATGCCGGCAAAACTGTATTCCGCCAACAGCCTGTCGTGTGTCTGGCAGAGAATCAGGCCGATGGTGGGTTGATCGGACGGATGCTTCAGGCGATCATTGATGACATTGCAGTAGAAGTTCAGTTTGCCTGCGTATTCGGGCTTGAACTTGCCTTTCTTCAGGTCAATGACGATAAACGCCCGGAGACGCAGATGGTAAAAGAGCAGGTCTATGTAAAAATCATCCCCGCCCACGTCCAGCCGGTACTGCCGTCCGACAAAGGCAAAGCCCTGACCGAGTTCGAGAAGGAATTTTTCCAGATGCCGCACGAGTTCGGTTTCTAATTCGCGCTCCTGAAACGGCTCGGTCAGAGTAAGAAAATCAAAGAGGTAGGGATCCTTGAGCGTCTGCCGGACAAGGTCGGATTGCGAAGATGGCAGCATTGCGCCGAAGTTGGAAACGGTCTTTCCGTGCCGGACATATGCCTGTGCATCGATCTGGAGCGCAAGGATATTACGGCTCCAGCCGTTGGCAAGCGTCTGTTCCATGTACCATCGACGAGTGGAGAAATCGGCCACCTTGTCCATCAGGATGACATGATGTGCCCAAGGCACCGACCAGAGCAGAGATCCGGATAATTGTGCCACCGGTTGTGGCACTTTTGCTGAGTCTGCCTTTGCCGCAGGCTGCGGTAAAATTGGCATCGAGGGGAATAGTGACACAGGTTGTGGCACTATTGCGGCAGGATCGGGATAATCCCGATAGAACGCCAGCATTCTCTTGATGTTCCGCTCGGAGAATCCTTTCAGTTCCGGCAGCTCATTCTTCAGTTCACAAGAGAGCCGGGGAATCACGGCCGCGCCCCACCCTTCACGGAGTTGGCGATCGTTTATGATCCGTCCGATGTCCCAGTATAGGTGAACGAGTTCGGTGTTTACAGCCAGAACAGCCCGCGTTTGGGCCGACTGGATGCGACCTTTCACTTCTGAAAGCAGGTCCGCAAAGTGATTGTGCGCGGACATGGCATTCCTTTTCTTATCAGCCATAACCGATATCTTCTATGCCGGCTATCTTGTTCTCAAACGATTCCCCGTCTGCATGCTGCTTCTGATGCGTAATCGGGTTCGGATTCCAGCGATGTTTTGGCAGCGTGTGCATTGCCGCTAACATTATCAATTATAGCAATTACATATCAGGTAGATCAAAAAATTACAATTGACTGAGTGGAATTATTGGTTGTTTCTTCCTCTTCGGCTATTAGAAAATCAATGATTTTTCTTTTGTCTGTATCCGGTCCAAATAACTCCTGGAGAGCATAATAAGCTTCGTAATCATCAGGCATCGTGGAATAATAAAAATCCTGGGCTAATTCTGAAAATGTTTCAAGGTCTTCCTGGATAACACATGCTCTGGTGTAATAAGTAATAAGGGTATCAAGAATATTTTCGAACTCGTGAAAGTACGATAAGTCTGCAAGAAGGTCAAATCTGCCCGGATACTTTTCCAGACCATAGAAAAGGAGGGCTTTTAGGTTTTTATTTGCCGCTTTGTAATATTTCCTGAGTAACGGATAGTTGGGATTCTCCGCTGTCTTTTCCTCGGAATAACTTTCAAATATCTTTTTTGATAATTTCTTTTTGTTTTCGAAATAGGCTACGAGATCTCTCTGTCGCTGGTTCTCAGGTTTAGCCTTTTTTTCTTCTATCTCTTCAAAATCAACATCATCTTCAAAATACTTGAAGCCGATTTCCTCCATTTTAGCAATATAGTCTTTAGGATGATTACGAAAAAACTCACTCACTTTGTCATAAATGATTTCGTCTTTTAATTTTTTGTAGTCATCAAAGTCAGAGTCTTTATCTTTTCTGCCCATTTTGGGATATTTCCGATATTATTATTTATATGCGCAATCTTTAATATCCGGCTCTTGGAAAAACCTGCTCTTTGGATTAATTGTTTTTACCCTAAAATTCGCTTAAAATCAAATAAGTTCTATTGATGGCAAATATAGAGAACAACTTAATTATTGAGTACGCAGAGAATTATAAACAAAATAATAATCAAGAAAAATATAGCTGCGAATGAGACGGTATACAGTTGTTTGCTCTCAGAAAGTAAAACACGGATGGTTTTTCCTGTTTTGAATTTGATAACCAGCAAGACAATTACAAAAATAAAGACACTTCCGATTAAAATGAGAGCTTGAAAAATGAATTTCGGATTTGGTCCAGTCAAAACTTAAAACTCCTAACAGGTAAATTGACTACTTTGCCGGTATGTGCGTCGAGGTCACTTCGGCCAACAATCGATCGTCATTTCCAGTGATGCAGGTTCTTATAACCAGGAGATTACGGCCCTTACGGACAAATCTGGCTTCTGCCTTGATTTCTCCATCCTTTTGATTGCCGATGAGCGTCGTATGGAGATCAATTGCAAGTGGAAACCCCTTCCCATCTTCCTCAATTTTATACCCTGTTAATGCAAGAACGGAAGCAGTAACATCTGCAAGCCAGATCAGAGCCCCTGCCTGGATGGTGCCAAATGGATTAAGGATACCCGCTTTTACTGGCATACGGCTGATAACAAATTCGTCATTTCGCTCTTCAATGAAAAATTCGATATTCCCGCATCTTTTATCGGAATTGATATGGTCTTGCAGTTTATTCATTTGATAGCCTATTCATAAAAAATAATCTGGTAGACGCTGACCCATATTTCTCCGGGTCAGACAGAATGGTTGGATAAAACCCCCTGTCAGTCTCTATAGAGGCCGGCTCTTCCCGCAATTCCAGCATTCTGTGAATTGCCCCTCGATCTCTTCGCCGCATGAATCACATTTCCAGGCTGCCAGATTTTTCTCCGAAAGGGCTTCGTCTACAATTCGTTTCGCCTCCTCAAAATCATCATCGTCAACGCATAGTTGCGGCCAGCATTCGATAGGCGGGAGCTCACCTGTTCCCGCGACAAGAAATTCATTTTTTAACCAGCACCTGATCCCGTGTCCTTCCAGAATGTTTTGGAATATGCTTACAAGAGAGATGTTCGGGGCGCTGTAAACGATTTTCATTTCTTTTATTCATCCTCAAAGTCAGGTGGCTGGCGGAACATGTATATTCTCATCTTTAAACCCGAATATTGCGCTTTGCATGATTCTGGTTACCCTGATCATCTGTTCAGCTTTCATATAAGCGCCGCGTATTCTATGCGATTTTTTCCGGTATTCTCTCGCATGTTCTTCTGACCAGAAGAAAACACACTCAGTTCAGAAAGAATCAATAATACTGTCATCTTTGATACTGAATAAATTTATATCCGGCACAAAAATTACCGGGTCGCATCCTTTCTCCCTGGTTTTATAGTTAAGATTACTGTCAATCTCGATTTCCATAGGAGATGAGCAGTGGGCGCATTCGGTTTCAATTTTCACATTCAGGTATTCGTTTCGTAATTTCCCCTGCACGAAGGGAGTCGCGAATGCGTCTGCCGCTCATGCTGCATACAATTTTTCATCCGTATTGAAAGTAATTCTGTGCGGCGTTTTTTCAACAGTAACAGGATACGCCCACACAACTTCTCCTTTTTTGTTTCTGTACAGGAATGTCATTCGCTTTTCCAGATAATCAAGAGCGTTTTTTACACGATCAACCGAAATACCGGTCTTTCCTGATATAAACTCCGGAGATAAAGGCGTGCCCTTACGCGGGAGCTCTCTTACCGCAAAATGATGTATCAGGCGATATTCATCAGACAGCTTGCCGTGTTCTTTTTCAAATTTCCTTTTTCCTTTGGCAATTTGTTTCTGCCATAAAGATGGCGGTACCTTTATTATATACCGCCAAAGGCCGAGCATGAGCATATTACTCATGAAAAAATCCTTTCAATATGTTCAAAATTACAAAGGTGCTGCCGCATAACAATCACCAGCGTGAGGAATGAGTCTCCGGTGGATTTATTGGTTGACTATTTATTATTTCCGGGGGAAATACTTTACATTACTTATATTTTTAAAGTCTGAATCCTGAGTCCAGAGAAGAGCTTTGAATTCCTGCGCCGTTGCGAGAATGATACTGTCCGCCATTGGAATATTATGCTCCAAACTCAGCTTTGAAGCGGCGATTGCCAATGATGCATTCAGATCCACAACCTTTCCTTTTTGCATAGCGACAACCGCCTGCAGGGTTTCATTCTCACCGGACTCCCGGAGAATGACCTTGATGACCTCGTATATTGTTACAGTTGGGACAACAAGCAAATCCGAATCACTTAGCGGGGCCAGGAAATGCCTGGCATTAGGCTCATCTGCAAAGTATGCAAGCCAGCCGGAAGAATCGACGATATTCATGCTCTATCTTCCTCCCGTTTGAATTCAGTATTGATGCCCTTGAGGAAGCCACGGAGTTCTTTGATATCGCGTTCCGGTATAAGTTCAATACGTCCGGCATATT
>CAZOEH010000141.1:0-703 GCA_964578785.1 uncultured Desulfonema sp.
GAGAGTGTCACATTTTATGCAAATTGTCAAAAGTTTTCTCAATCAGCATAAAACATCGGGGTGTCTTTCGGAACATTGGTATTAGGGGCAGCGTCGGGTACGCCCATGATATTATGCGTTTCTATTTTTTCCGATCGCTCCCAGGATCTCCTTGACGATATTACCGTCGGCCAGTTTAAAGGTTCCGTTAACCATAAAATACTCTCGACATTCATTTTGATCTAAAGTATTGATACGATATTATGACTGATAAACATGAAGAATGGTTAAAACAAGCTGATTATGATATGGATACGGCCGATGCGATGCATCTCAGCGGCCGTTATTTATATGCCGTTTTCATGTGCCATATGTCTCTGGAAAAAGCCTTGAAAGGTCTTTATTCTAGGATTTTGCATGAAGTGCCTCCCAAAACACATAACTTATTTTATCTGTTGGGTAAGATCGGCAAAAAACCCGAACAGGATTTGGAAAAATTTATCATAAAGCTGAATACCGCCAGCATTGCCACTCGATATCCGGATGATCTTGAAAAGATTCAAGCTGCCTACACTGAAGAAGTCACAAGAGATATTATCACCAAAAGCAAGGATGTGATGAAATGGGTAAAGATGCAGTTCTAAAAACGGTCAGGCAATTTAAAAAAGCCCTGGAATCGGTCGATATTCAGGTGGATAAGCTTATCTTATATGGTTCTCATGCT
>CAZOEH010000141.1:713-7528 GCA_964578785.1 uncultured Desulfonema sp.
CTCATGCCGTTGACACAGCCCGGGAGGACAGCGATATTGATGTTGTTGTAATCTCACCAAGCTTTTCCGACAAAAGCTATTGGGAACGAATTGATATTTTAAGCGAAGCAATTTACGAGGTTCTTGCTCCGATAGAAGCATCCGCTTTTACACCTGAGGAATGGAAGGCCGAAAAATCTCTGATTGTGGATTATGCCCGAAACGGCACTCTGGTGGAATGAGAATACAGAAACAGCCCTTGGAAGCCCGCTAAATAATCATTATTTTTTATCGATATTCCCCAGGATCTCCTTTACAATATTCCCATCGGCCAGTTTACCGAAATGCTTCATCACGGTTCCCATAGCCTGCATCGGACTCTTAAACTGCGAAAAGTCAACGTTAGCCTTTATCCATGCCTCAATCTCTTCTCTGCCCGTCATTTGAGGAAGATATGCCGACAGTATTTCAAGATATCCGGAAGTCTCTTTTTTTGTAAGCTCAAGAACGGTTTTTTCGGATTTTACGAGCCCTCTTATAATGCCGAGGATATCATCATCCGTAATCTCTTCACCCTTTTTCAGCCTGAACGATTTCTTTCCGCTCTCGAGTGTAAGAGGAACCGTCAGCTTCGGATATTCCGACATTACCTGCCGGACAGTATTTCTGACAGTGTCATCTTTTTTCAGCATCGATGATTTCAAATCTGCTTTAAGCTTATCCAGCAAAGAAATGCCGAGTTCCTTGCTCCATCCGTTGTATTTTTCATCCATATCTTTCACCTGCTCTCTATAAAATCTATCATTATTCTAGCCGTCTGTTCAGGTTTTTCCTCCTGGGGAATATGCCCGCATTCAGGCAATATTACAAGCGTTGAATTCGAAATATCTTTATTGAATCTGTATCCCGATTCTAAAGGTATCCATTCGTCATTTTCCCCCCATATGATAAGCGTACGGTTTTTAATATCGGAGATTCTTTTTGTATAAGAACTCAGGGCATCAAAATCAAGCGACCTTGCAAGAGCGACCTGGGCGTCCAGGGCGTTTTCAGTAGACATTCTGTTAAAGTATGCTTCTATTTTCTCTTCGGTAAGCTTTTCATCGTTATACAAGACCTCTTTCAAGGTGCTTTTTACAATCCACCTGCTGAAAAAGAGTTTTGTAATTTCTCCTGCAAACGGTATTTTTGCCGCTCTGATAACAAGGGGTTTTTTAATAGGGTATCCTGCCGAATCGATCAATATAATCTTATCTGTTTTATCGGGATGTTCAAGAGCCATG
The DNA here is from genome assembly GCA_964578785.1 of uncultured Desulfonema sp. Taxonomy (GTDB): domain Bacteria; phylum Desulfobacterota; class Desulfobacteria; order Desulfobacterales; family RPRI01; genus RPRI01. The sequence goes on from CAZOEH010000141.1 coordinate 1,976, forward strand.
AGAACAGCTATTCCGCCACCTAAAGAGTTGCCTGCAAAAATAACATTCTTAAGCCCCATGACATCCATCCACTTATTAACTTCCTGCATGAGCGTAACGGTGTCGTATTGTGCATCTTCAGGCTTATCCGACCAGCCGAATCCTTTCATGTCAAGCGCCCAGACATGATATCCCTGCTTAGTCAGATACGGAATAACCTTCTCCCAGGTGTAAGTCGAAGAGGCAAAACCGTGCAGCAGGAATATATCCCGCCCGGTTCCGGGGTACTCCCTGTAATGATAATTCACATCATCTATCATTATATATTTATCTTCAGGCGCCCTCCCCAAGATTTCACCTTTCGGAATTGTTTTTATGAAAAGGCCGCAGCCTGAAACTGCAAGAACAAGAAAAAAGGCCGGAAAACAAAAAAAGATTTTCATAAAATAAATCATTTTTTTGCTCATTTTTCTCTCTCTAACCTGTCAAAAATGTTTCTTCCTCTTTTATGTATGATCCGTAATTCTTATACCTACAAATCCTGTTATAATATTTCAAGATTTCTTTTGTCTTCTCTTTTCCCAGATTGAAAAGATATGCCCTTTTTAATGATATAAGCAAATCAATATCAACAGCCATTTTAATATAATTAAAAGCCCTTTCCGAAAGAAAGAACCGGAGTTTTTCACAAAACAACAGCATTCTGTAAACCGTTATCAATTTGTCATAAACAAGACCGGAATTGAAATCCAGGACACGGGAGGAAATTGAACTTATGCAGTTTCTTTCGTAAATACTTCCTTTTTTCACATCAAACACGACTGCATTTACATTAAAATCTATGCTCAGAATAAGATTATCAAGAGATGGTTTTAAGTCGAAACCTTTTATTACGATAAAGTCGGACAGCAGGCAGATATCAAAATAGAGACCGGTTATTTCAGGATACCACCTTATTCCCCCGAGAGCTGTTTTTGTAATTTTCTCCTGTGACAATATCTTCCAGATAATACGGCTGCTGTTGATCCCTCCTATGAAAAGATCTATATCAGCAGTTACAGGACTCCAGCCATGTATTTTTTCCATTATCAGGTTTCTTATTGCACCACCGGCAATGAAGACTTCAGCTTCATCCGGCAAACGCGGAATAAGAAAATCGAAGGCTTTTTTGATATCCTGCCTTTGCACAAATTCCCGGACACTTATTTTGACTGAACCGATATCCGGATATGAACCATTCATTTATACTTCCAATCATGGCAAATTATATTGGAATAAGAAATTTTTACGGCTGGCGGCATCCGGGTCTATGCATTGATTTCATCACGCAGCAGATATAGTTTTATTATCTGTACAGGTTTTCGAATAACCCGGGCTGAACCCGTTGCGGGTTCAAAGATCTTTTAACAAAGTGTTCGAAGGGGACTTCTCGATGGTATCCGCAAAAGCCTTCAATCTCCCGGAAAGGGCATTGAAGGAATCCGTCCGGGCGACAGGGATGGAATCGATGCCCTTATTTTCCATGGCCAGCAGGATAAACGAGATACTTAAACCGTTAATATCACGGGCAGGCTGATAAGCCGGCTCACCGTCATTCTCCGATGCGGCGTCTGATAAAATACCGCATCCGGCAAGGTCATAAAGTATATCCTGAACCAGACGGACAGGAATATCGAGGGTGGTGCATATCGAAGATACGGTCATGGGTTTATTGCCGTTCATGAAATTCATAACAAGCAGGTGGGCGATCTGGAGGCTCAGGAGTTTTCTGAACAAGGAGCTGATCTTTTTACTGTCCGGCTCAAACTCGTATTCATCAACACTCTGGTATGCAAAGGATATCTCTGCGCCGAAGAGCATGATGAGCCAGCTTATCTGGAGCCATATCAGAAAGAGAGGAAGCGCGGCAAAACTGCCGTAAATTGCGTTGTACTTGGCTACTCCGATCTGGAAATCAATATAAAGCTTCTGGACAATAACAAAGATTGTTCCGGCAGTAATGCCTGCGATAAGACCTGAAAAGAAGAGGACTTTTTTGTTGGGCATGAAAATATAAACAAATGCAAAGAGTATCCAGATGAAACAATATGGAAGAGTTTTTATAACGAGCGTGATGAGCGGGCTGAATACGCCCGGCAGAGCAATCTTATCGGTTATTTGTGTAAGATTGGTAGCTATCAGCACCGTAACACCGCTCGACATGATCAGAAGCAGAGGGCCTACAAGCATTATGGAGAGATAATCGCTGAATTTTCTTCCGAAAGAGCGGGCTTTTTTTACACCCCAGATATCATTAAAGGATTCTTCGATCTGGCTTAGAACATTTATGACCGCCCAGAGAAGGACAACAACGCCGACACCTGCTATTAATCCGCCCTTCGTGTTGTTCAGCATATTCCGGGAGAACTCGATTATCTGGCTGATCATCATTTCCTGGCCGGAAAACTTCTCCATAATCTGCGCTTCAAGGTGCTTCTGCAGATCAAATCCTTTGGCAATTGCAAAAGCCATTGCAACTACCGGAACAACCGAGAGCAGTGAATAAAATGTCAGAGCCGATGCCCGGAGCGGACATTTATCCCCTCTGAATTGTTTTGCAGCAACAATAAAAACCCGGAGGTATCTGGTAAGAAGCCGCCTTCCTTTCGGAAGATTCCTGAGACGTATTCTCCAGATGCCTTCGTTTATAAATTCGACGAAACCGGACAACATGCGCAACAGGCTTTTCATGATTCATTCCCTCCCGCGTGCATTATGCTTCCTCATGGAGATTCCCGTACTGACACTATTTAAGGTTGAGATCAACACGAGCCGCCCTTATCTCTTCAGCCTTTTCCCGGGAAATCAAATCCGCCTCTATCAGAAATACTCTTTCCGGTTTGATCTCCTGCGATTTTACCAGGTAGTTTCTCACCTGCTGAGCGCGCTGTTCCGCCAGCATTTTAAGGTCGCTCTCTGTAACCTTTATATGCTCAACAATCAGCTTTTTCATCTCCGGAGCAGGAAGCAGCAAGAGCTGTCTCTGTGCATTAACCGGTTTTGGAAACTCTTCTGCGTTATATACCTCTTTCAAAAACAGTTCGTACTCAACCGGTTCAACGGTTAATTCATCCAGGGGAACCGCCGGTTGGCCGTTTTTCAGAATAAGCATGAGTTTCTGCGCCTTTATCTTCTTATCGAAGAAATATTCAGCGAGACCCTGCCGGTCTTTTTCTCTGTCACCACAGCCTTTTATCTCCAGATTTAAGGAGGATTTGTCAGTCATTATCCGGAGAAGAACCTTGAGTTTCTCTTCACTCTGCGCGGAGAGATGCGACCCTCCGTATTCGAACTCAACATTGGCAAGCTGGTCGGCGCCGGGATACAATGAAGCAAGAAGCGAAAAAGGAGCTGTTGCAGCCTTTGTGACAAGATTGACAAGTATCTTTACAATGACTTTCCACACGCTGAACTCAGGATCATCTGTTCTGCCTGAGACAGGCAGATTAAGATTGATCTTCCCGTGACGGTCTTTCAGGAGAGAAACCGCGAATTTAACCGGCAGGCTGGTTGCATCAGGACTGTCAACAGAGTTTCCGAAGGTAAACTGATCGATAAAGACATCGTTCTGAGAATCAAGTTTTTTCTTGTCGATATGATATTTCAGGTCAAGAGTGAGTTTCCCCTTGTGTATTGTATATCCCACGAATTTTCCCATATACGGAGACGCACGGCTTAAGTCTATGTCTTTGAAACTCGTATAAAGTTCCAAAAAAAGATCGTCTTTCAGGGGATTGATCATCCCTGTGATCACAAAGGGGGAAGTGTTTTCGAGCATGCCTGATAATTTAACCTTCGCGGTTTCCGCATCCTTCGATGTCAGCCCTGAAATCGAACCATGGATATCGGTAAGCTCGGTTGAATAGTGGGGGTTAATGTTTCTGTCAATAAACCTGATGCTGCAGTTATTCAACGAAACTTTTTTGATCTCTATCTTTCCGGTGTTTTTTTTCTCTTCAGCCTTTTCAGGAAGCTGCTCCTTCTCCTCCTCTTTAATTATGGCGCTCAGGTTGAGCTTTCCGTCGGGATTTATTATGACGCTGGAAAATAAATCCTTCAGGGCTACCTCTTTAATATCGACATAAACCGGATTAAAACCGGCATCCAGATTATTTATATTAAGAGCTTTCCACCTGATAAAATCATCCTTGTTCTCTTTGTCCACCGAGGCAAAGTTTGTCAGTGCCGCGTTTCCTTTATATGAAACCTGAATCTCTTTATTATCATCCTGTTTCAGCGCAACCATACCATTGATTGCTGCGCGCCCCCCTGTTACGATTATGCGTATCTTATCGGTGAAGTAAGGTTGCACCCATCCCGGCTCAAGACCTTCTATGTTTATCTGTGCATCGCATATGAGCGGATCGATCCCGAATGCCGCCTTTACGGAAACCATTCCATTTTTGTTCAACCGGCAGGATATCTCTGCCGTACTACTGCTCCCTTTTGAAGTTGTTATGTTGCCGGCATTTATATCGAGCTTATCGGCAATAAGACTTACAGGGTCCGGGGTCGACCCGTCCGAAAAGTTTATAGTGCCGCTTTTAAGTTCTACCTTATCTATTGTGAGAATAAAGGGCTGTTCATCCCCGGTTGTCTCGGGTTCCGGAACGGGTTCGGTTCTCCGTACAATTGACTCTAAATTTATCGCACCTGATTTATCCCGCCTCACATGCGCTTCCGGGGAATCAATGTCAATACTTGACAGATGGATGGATCGTTCCATAACCCTGGATTCAGCGATGTTGATCGTGAGATGCGGAAGGCGTAACAGGGGAAGCTTTTTTGCATCGGTAATATTAAGGTTGCTCAGACCAACCATGCCCGAAACTTTAAAAACAGGTGATTTATCCCGTGCTTGAATATAAGAGAGATTAGCCTGCACATCAAGTTTTCCGGATGGAATTTTTATTTCAATCTCCTTAGGCAAATACTTGACGTAATATGGGATGTCTATCCCTTTGAGGTCTATATCAAACGTGGTTTCAAGGGTGCCTGCAAAAGGTTTCGACCGGCCTTCCAGTACCAGAGGCGTACCATTGATATTCGCCTTGAAAAAAGGTTTAACAAAGATGTTGGCGCTTTTTTTCATGTTGGATAAAAAAGGCAGGGCAATGGTGATATCCGTGAGCGTGTGCTGTTTGTTTACAGGCGAATCCACAAAATCTATTCTGCCGCCTCCGATCTGGATATTCCCCACGAAAAAATTAAAAGGCTCTTTTTTTGCATCCTCTTTCACGCCGTCATTTTTTATCAGGTCGGAAAAATTATACTGCTCCCCGGTCTGACGGATTATTTTCGCGTAAGGCCTGCCTATACTTATCTCTTCCACAACCAGGGCTCTTTTCAGAACAGACTCGGCGGCCTGTAGGTTGACATAAAGTTCTCCGATCGATGCGAATGTCTCCTGGTCCTGCTGATCCCTTATTACCAGCCCTTTTATCTTCGCGGATATTATGAACGGGTTTATGTCGATATCTTCAATCGATACCTTCCGGTGGAGATTTTCGGAAAGTTTTTTCGTAAGAGTCGGCT
>CAZOEH010000142.1:0-7524 GCA_964578785.1 uncultured Desulfonema sp.
ACAGTTAGTATTTCGAGGATTGAAATTTGAGCCTGACACAGAAATCGGGCAAAAGGGGAAGTTATGCAAAGGTCTCTGGAAAGCGGCGCTGCCCGGGATTTTTTCCGTTCTGTTGGTGCTTGGGTCCGGCCTTCCTTCATTTGCAGTAGGAGATATATATAAATTCATAGATGAAAACGGCGTGGTCCATTTTACCAATGTACCCGCAAATCCTTCCTATCAATACAGGCTGTTCATAAAAGATTATACGTCAAGAAAACCGCTGCGCATGAGTTATTATTCGCCGGACGTATATGATGATATGATTACGGAAGCTTCCAGAAGGCACGGGATTGCATTTCCCCTCCTGAAAGCCGTTATAAAGGTTGAATCCGATTTTAATCCGAGAGCGGTTTCAAGGGCAGGCGCACTCGGGTTGATGCAGATAATGCCTGTAAATGCGAAAGCTTTCGGGATGAGAGATCCTTTTGATCCAAGAGAAAATATTCTGACAGGAACACAGTATTTCAGGGAACTCCTCGAGCGGTTTAACGGAAAACTGCATCTTGCTCTTGCTGCCTATAATGCCGGACCAACGGTTGTCGACCGTTATAACAGCATTCCTCCGATAAAAGAAACCGAAGATTACGTCGAAATGGTCATGAAATATTTCCGTCATTTCAAAAAGAACGAGTAACCTCCAAAACATTTTTATACTTGTCTATTCTTAAAACAGGAGACCGCTATAAAATCAGCACAAGCGGACGAACGGAGGAAGTGTGTGTAGTTCTCATCATATTAGGGTTTTATCTGCTGCGATACTTATTTGTTTTTTTCTGCAGGCCTGCGCCGCTACGGTTCCGATACAGGAAGAAAAGCCGCCTGTTTCAATAAAAGAGGTTTTGCCGAAGATTGGTCTTGCGCTTGGAGGCGGAGGCGCCCGCGGATTTGCAGAGATAGGTGTATTAAGAGTTCTTGAACAGGAGAAGATACTGATCGATGTTATTATAGGCACCTCTGTGGGCAGCCTGATAGGCGCAATTTATGCCGATTCAGGCAGGGTGCTTGATGCCGAGTTTATCGCAATCTCGATAACGGAAGAGGATATTTTTGATTACAGGGCTTTTTCTTTCTTTTCAGGAGGCTTTGTAAAGGGAGAAAAACTCGAATCCTTTCTGAACACACGGCTTCGCTATAAAATAATCGAAAACATGAAGATTCCATACGGCGCCGTTGCCGTTGATTTACGAACAGGCCAGTCCGTGCTGTTCGACCGCGGGCCGGTTTCACGGGCGGTTCATGCCTCATGCGCTATCCCGGGTGTTTTTGTTCCTGTAGAAATCGGGGGCAGGGTATTTGTCGACGGTGGGGTTACAGATCCCATCCCTGTTGATTTTGCTTTAAAAAAAGGGGCTGATGTCGTCATTGCCGTAGCCATCTCCCCCGCCCTGCCCCAGGTTGCACCGAAAAACCCCATAGAAATTGCGTTTCATGCCATTACGATAATGTCTTCCGAAATAGGTGTGCTTGGCGCCAGGAATGCTGATGTGGTTATTCGTCCGGATGTTGGAAATGTCGCCTATGACGATTTCAACCAGAAGAAGAGACTCATTGAAGCCGGTGAAAAGGCCGCGCGCGCGGCTTTACCGGAAATCCGCGCGGCAATCAAGACAAAAACAAAACGGATTCCAGTGCCGGAGGAAATGAAATAATAACCGCCTGCTAAGATGCGGTATATTTCAATACGATACCCGTGCGAGTTGGAAGATAGAGGCAGATAAACCGGCGTTTAGAGTCCTTTGCCTTGTCTGAAAGAGTCTGATGTTCCTGCCCCGGGTTAAGGCGGCCGTGTCCTCCATACTCTCTTGAATCACTGTCAAGTAGCATCTTATAGGTTCCGGGCGGCGCATCAAAGCAGTAATCGGTGAAAGAGCGGGTGGGGTGAAAACTGAAAACAAACAGAAGCCCGGCTCTCCTGAAAGCTATTATCTTGTCGTTGGTGTTTTCATACAAGAGCATTGGCGCTGCATGTTCGAGAAGATTAAAACGCTTTGCCAGCGCGATCATATCACGGTCGAAATTTGCCAGAAGGCGGTATTTCAGTGACGGGTCGTCAGCAAGATGCCACTGACGCCTGGCATAATGATATGTCCAGTTATTGCCCGACCTGGGAAAATCAATCCAGTCGGGATGACCGAATTCGTTTCCCATGAAGTTCAGGTATCCGTTTCCGGCTGTAGCCAAAGTGATCAGTCTTATTAATTTATGTAAAGCAATCCCCCTGTCGACTCTGAAATTTTCATCATTTAAAGTCATGTGGTCATAAATATCTGAACCTATGAGCCTGAATATAAGAGACTGATCCCCGACGAGCGCCTGATCGTGGGATTCGGAATAGCTGATCGACTTTTCTTCCATACGTCTGTTGTTGAGCTCATACCAGAGATGGCCGGTCGGCCAGTCTTCATCATAAGAATCCTTGACCAGCCTGATCCAGTAGTCTGGAATCCCCATTGAGAACCGGTAGTCAAACCCGAATCCTCCTTCAGATAGCGGGACGGCAAGCCCCGGCATTCCGCTTATATCTTCCGCTATTGTCACTGCATCCGGCCTTATTTCATGTATCAGTTTATTTGCGAGAGCGAGATAAGTAAGGGCCTCTTCATCCACATCCTCATTAAAATAATCATCATAGGAAGAGAATGATTTTCCAAGGCCGTGATGGAGATACAACATGCTTGTAACACCGTCAAACCTGAATCCGTCAAAATGGTATTCATCGATCCAGAACCTGCAGTTGGAAAGAAGAAAATGAAGAACCTGTATCTTTCCGTAGTCAAAACACCGTGAATTCCACGCGCTGTGCATTCCTCTCGGACCATCATGAAAGTACTGGTGCAGTGTTCCGTCAAAACGGCTTAGGCCCTCAACTTCATTGTTGACCGCATGAGAGTGTATTATATCCATTATGACCGCAATTCCTGACGAATGAGCCGAGTCGACCAATTCTTTTAAATCTTCAGGTGTTCCGAAACGGGATGAAGGGGCGAAGAAATTAGAAACCTGATAGCCGAAAGATGCATAATAAGGATGTTCCTGAATCGCCATGAATTGAATCATGTTATAACCGGAGGATACGACACGGGGCAGTATTTTATCCGAAAATTCACGGTACGAGCCGACTTTTCCTTCCTCCTGCGCCATTCCTATATGTGCTTCATATATTAAAGGCGCTTCCTGCCGGCATTTGAAATCGGGGCATCGCCACACGTAAGGATTCTGAGGAGACCAGACCTGAGCGTTGAAAATCAGCGTTTGAGGATCCTGGATTACCCGTTTTGCATAAACCGGAATACGGTCGCCTTCTCCGCCGGGCCAGCGGATTCTGAGCCTGTATAGATCGCAGTGTTTTAGGGCTTCAGGAGGCAGAACAATTTCCCATACCCCTGCTTCATTTATTCTTTTTAATGTAAATTCTGTTTTTTTCTGCCAGCCGGTCATGTTTCCGATCAGGCATATTGAGGAAGCATTCGGAGCCCATTCGCGGAAAATCCATCCGTTTTCCGAAAAATGGAGGCCGAAGTAATTGTGCCCCGAAGCAAAATCCGCAAGATTTTTGCTGTTCCGTGTAAGTAGGGTCTCTTTTTCGGATATATTATTTATCCTTTTTAAAACAGACCTTTTGTATATTTTCAGGAAAGGATCATTTTCATAAATCCCTTCAGTTTTATCGGGAGATGCATTCAACCGGCAGCCTCATGAAAAAGTATTTACCAGGTGTTTATCAGGGGGCGCTGCAGCATTTTTTCATAAAGATTAATATACTGGCGCGCTGTAACGGAATGATTGAAATTTGCAAGGCTCTCAACCATGATTCTTTTTATCTGTTTTTGTTTTACCCTGGGCGGTAAATCGTAAAAAGCCATTGCCTGACGTATTGCCCAGAGAAGTCCTTCTGTATCGTAAAATTTAAAGAGAAACCCGTTTCCTGTATCCTTTTCCGGAACAAGCTCTGTTATAGTATCGTGCAAGCCGCCTGTATCGTGCGCAACAGGGATGGATCCGTATATCGGTCCTATCATCTGCGGGAGACCGCACGGTTCAAAGCGCGATGGCATAAGAACGAAATCTGAGGCGGCATATGCCATGCGTTCAAGTTTTTCATCGAAATCACACACGGCTACACGGTCCTGCAACCGGTGAAAATCGACGATGCGCTTAAAATGCTGCTGATATTCTCCGTTTGCAACAAAAACAACCTGAAGCTTTTTGTCCCAGTATGAAGAAACAACCTTATAGAGAATTTCCGCAAGAAGCTGTGAGCCTTTTTGTATCGAATCAAGCCGTGAAGGCCAGAAAAACATTGGTGCCGCACCATCTTTCAGAAGCCCCAGTTTTTTCTGAAAAGCGAATTTGTTTTCAGTCTTTCCCCTGGTGAAATCTTTTTCAGAAAACCGGCATTCAATCTCACTGTCTGTGGCGGGGTTGAATGTCGAATCCGGAGCATTAAGTATTCCGACGGCGCACCCGGTGAACCATTTGTTCGAAAGCTCCTGTTTCAGATACGGTTCGACAAAATTATGTTTTCCCTCGATTATTTCCATAAGAAATGTCGGACTGACCGTATTGACAAAGTGAGATGCAAAGACCCCGCTTGTCAGGAGATCAACCGGATTTGATTCCCGTGTTCCCCAGTAATCGTAAGCCATGCGTTCATAGTAAAGGTTCTGCCAGAATGAGGCGGCATCTATTCCTGTATCTTCGATGCTGGAAAGAAAAGTTTTTTTGGTATGAATGTTATGAATTGTAAACAAACAGGGTATGCCGAACTTTCTCGACACAGAGGGTATCAATCCGGTCATCCAGTCGTTGCAATGTATAAGATCGGGCCTTACGCGGGGAATGATATTGTTTATAACTTCGCGCTGAAAGGAAAGTGCTATTTTCAGGTTTTCCCAGCCGTAGTTGGAATAAACATGGTTAAGATAATAGAAAACCCTGTCTTCGGCCAGATGTATCCTTTCATCCGGCATTTTACGGCGTATCAAATCAAGCTCTTTACCAAAAAGATTCGCCAGCTGAGCGCTGAATATCCCCCTGTAATCGGGCAGTGCGACATGGACATCTGCGCCCTGATCAAAAAGAGCGCTTATCAATGCGGCGGAAACATCGGCAAGCCCCCCGGCTTTTGCTGTGAGACGGTTTGCAATATTGCCCATTCCTTCCGGAAGATAAGTGACTTCAGGAGTTACAATAAGTATCCTGGGATTTTTTTTGGAATCATCAAGCATTGATATTTCCTTAAGGAAAACATCCAAATTTATGTGAAGCGTCCTGCTGCGAACAGCGGAGGATTCGCATTCTGTTTCGATTCGAATCAGGCCCAGGTTAAAAATTCAGGGGTGTACTTAATCCAGTCGTCGCCTTTGGGTATTGCTCTCGCCGTAAAGCCGAACCTTCCTGAATTGTCACATATTATATCACATTCATAAAGATACCGTCCATCTCCGAGATGTTCATGGACTTTCATGGTTTCCGCTTTTCCGTCTGTAACGGAATCAACCGATTTCATCCGGCCGAAGTAAAGCTGTATTTCCAGCTCCTCCGGTTTTAATTCTCCGAGGTAGACTTCCGCAGATACATTAAAAGTATCTCCTGCCCTGAACGGTCCTGTTTGTTTTCTGACCGGGGTTTCCAGTTTTATAAATTTCCATAAAGCCCGGAGTCTATCGCGCTGCATGGCAAGTGCTTTTGCTTCTGCGGCATTATCCGATAAAAGATCCTGCAATCGTTTTGCTGAAGGATTATAAAACATATTGTTGTAATTTGATACCATAACATGACTGCAGAAGTTTTTCATGGCCATTTTCATCGATTCTTTCATTTTATACAGCCATTTCTGCGGAGAATCGCCGTTTTTCCTGTCATAAAAGCAGGGTATCACGTCATCGGTAAGAAGATTATAGAGCGCCTGGCTTTCGACATTATCCTGATATTCATTATCAAAATATTCTTCGCCGTTGCCTATCCGCCAGCCTCTCTCTTCCGAGAAGCCTTCGCACCACCAGCCGTCAAGGATACTTATATTGAGCGCACCGTTAATAGCTGCTTTCATCCCGGATGTACCGCATGCTTCAAATGGACGTCTCGGGGTATTGAGCCAGACATCGGCCCCCTGAACAAGAATTCTAGCTATATTGATATCATAATCTTCAAGGAAAATCAGACGGTGGCGGATATCTGGTTTTTGGGCAAATTGAACGACTTTTTGTATCAGGTCTTTTCCTTCCTGATCCTTGGGATGGGCTTTTCCGGCAAAAATAATCTGGACCGGATTTGTTTTTGATGTCAGAATTTCTTCAAGACGGCCAGGGTCCATAAATAAAAGATGTGACCTTTTGTAAGTCGCAAATCTGCGTGCAAAGACAATAGTCAGGGCATCCTGGTCAAGAACGGATTCTATATCTCCCATCATCGATTTCGGGGCATTCCTTTTTTCATACTGTTTTACCATCAGTTCGCGGCAGGTACGAATCAGCCTGGATCGGTTCAATTCGTGAACCCGCCAGAGATCTTCGTTGTATATGTCGTCTATACGGTTCATAATAACGGGATTCCACGGATGCCTGTTCCATCCCGGACCAAGGTAACGGTCTAAAAGAATTGAAACATCATATGAAATCCAGGAAGGTACGTGAGCTCCGTTTGTAATATGCGTTATCGGTATTTCATCTACCGGTCTTTCCGGCCAGACATGCGCCCACATTTTGCGGGCAACCGAGCCGTGAAGCCTGCTTACTCCATTGCGGTGCTGAGCCATTCGCAGGCCGAGAACAAACATTGAAAACTGGCCGTCGGAATCTTTCCATGCCGGCTGCCCCCATGATAAAATTTCTTTTTCATCTGCCCCCAGGGCATGTTTAAGGGGTTCAATGTAAGGTTTCACGATTTCAGCGGGGAAGACATCATGTCCTGCAATCACGGGAGTGTGTGTGGTGAAAACCGTTGACCTGGGAGCAATTTCAAGGGCAGCCTTAAGATCAATGTTGAGTTTCGAAATTAATTGAGAAAGACGTTCAATGCCGGCAAAAGCGCAGTGTCCCTCGTTCATGTGAATTACAGACGGAAATATGCCCATTGCAGACAGGGCGCGCATTCCGCCTATCCCGAGAACGACCTCCTGGGCTAAACGTTTATACTGGTTTGCGGGATATAAATTAGCGGTTATTTCCCTGATTTCAGGAGGATTGTCAGGAAGGTTCGTATCGATTAGAAAAAGGGAAGCTCTTCCAACCATCAGTTTCCAAACCTGGGCACGGATACCGCCGTTTGGCCCGCTTATATTTATGAAAAGTTCTTTTCCAGATAAATCAAGGGCTCTTTCAACCGGAAAAGTATAAAGATCTACTTCCGGATATTCTTCCTGCTGCATGCCGTCCTGGTTAAGGAACTGCCTGAAATATCCCTGCCTGTACAAAAGACTCACTCCTGTCAAAGGAAGCATCAGGTCGGAGGCGGCTTTCAGATGATCTCCGGCAAGTATTC
>CAZOEH010000143.1:0-7474 GCA_964578785.1 uncultured Desulfonema sp.
AGCACATGTGCATGAAAATATCATTTAACGCATCGACTCCGCCGGTGATAACCATGTCGCTCCGGCCTGTAGAGAGTTCCATAACGGCGAGATGGATTGCGCTCAATGAGCTTGCGCATGCCGCATCAACAACACAGTTTGTTCCTCCTAGATCAAGGCGGTTGCATATTCTTCCTGCAATAACGTTTCCGAGAAGTCCGGGGAATGAATTCTCCTGCCATGAAACATATGAAGAGGATATTCTCCTTATAATCTCTTCCGATTTTTCGGAAGAGATGCCGGAATCGCGAAGAGCTTTTTTCCATTTCGGATGCCCTAGCCTTGAGCCGAGGGGAATGGATAATTCCTGAGTGCCCGTTGCGCCCAGAATAACGCTTGTTTTATCTCTGTTGAAGGATTTGCTTCCGTTATAACCCGAATCTTCAAGAGCATTTTTTGCGGCAACAAGAGAAAGGATCTGCGCGCTGTCGGTTGCCTCAAGAGAAGAGGGCGGAATTCCGAATTCGGACGGATCGAATATAACCGGAGAAAGAAAGCCCCCGCGCTTACAGTAAACATAATCCGGTTTTGCCGGATCTATGTCGAAATAATCTTCGGGCGACCAGTGCGTTTCAGGCACATCGGTTATCGCGTCTTTTCCGTGAAAAAGCATGTGCCAGAACTCTTTAAGTCCCGGAGAGCCCGGAAAAAGACATCCGATTCCAATGATTGCCACAGGCGTGTTCTTTGTTTTTGATTTATCTGCAGGTTTCAATAAAAATACCTTTATGTTTAATGGATTCGTAAAAAGTCTGAATATGCTCTCTCAATGAGCTTTTTGTGGATTTTAAAATCACTCAGCTAAATCGTCCGCCATAATTCTGGCGGACAATTCTTAACGCAAAGCTCTTTAAAAATCTATTTCTCAAAAATCTCAAATCCGTCCGCATATAACTTTTTACGAGATCATCATGTTTATCCGGTGTATTTTAATATATCCGACAGCTCCACGGGAGCGGATTTTTTAGCCTCATGCGGAATAATTACTCCCTGATTTGAAATCCAGGAGGCGCGGGTTATCACTGCCGCTCCGAACAGAAGATTCATGGCAATAGTAACGGTTTTTCTGTTTTCAGGTTTTTCAAGAAAAGAGCCTTTTACCCACTGGTTAAATGCGCCTATGGAGGGTCCGCACCAGATCTGGTAATCTATTTTTCTTGACTGATCTCCTTCCTTGGCCCAGTTTGACGATCTTCCAAGGTAGGATCTGAAAACCAGGGCCATCTTATGTTTTGAATTATTTTCAGCCCGTTCTATCTGTGACGGATCGCGATTTTCGAAAAACTTTTTTGTCTGCTCCCATTCCTCATGAAAACCGCATTTCAATATGTCCCGTTCGACTATCGTTCTGTCGCCTGACGGGATATTATCAAAACAGTCAAATCTGGAATAGAGATCGTATAGTTTTGCAGCCCTGAATGGAAACATTGTTCCGCGTTTTAATACCTGGACCTTAACTCCCATTTCAAACATGTCTGCGGCAGGCGCCATTGTAACGTCGGCCTGGCCGGCTTCGGCAAGCATTTTGCGCACTGTTTCAGATGTTCCGGCTTCAACGCACGCCTGGTTAACCGAGCCAGTCAGAACATAAGCTGCTCCCATGGCAAAGGCGGCGGCTGTTGAATGCGGTGTCGATATTCCTCCTCCGAGACCTACGCAGGGCGGTTGCCTGTATCCGAACTTTCCGGTAATCTCATCCCTGAGAGAGATAATGGCGGGAAGCAGTGAAATAGCAGGCCTGTTATCCGTATGGCCGCCGGAATCCGCTTCCGCAGTCAAATCATCGGCTACAGGGATGTGTGCCGCAAGCTCCGCCTCTTCTCCTGATATGAGTTTTTTTTCAACAAGCTGCGCAAGAATTCTGGAAGGAGGCGGCGAAAAGAATTTTCCGGCTATTTCAGTCCTCGATACTTTAGCGATGATCCTGTTAGGGCATACAATTTCCCCATTTTGGTTCCGGTGTATTCCTTTGATTCGATAATATATAAGAGGAAGTGTAAAATCAATATAAGCAGATGCGCTGATAAGGTTTATTTTTCTTTTAATATAAAGGTTTACTATAGCGCTTTCCAGTTCCGGGTCATTGGGGCTGTGGATCAGGTTAAAACCGAAAGTTTTTTCCCCAAGATTTTCTTTCAGGCTGCGGATTGCCGAATCGACCTCGTCAGGCGTCAGACCTGCAGCTCCGAAAAAACCCATAAAGCCGGCATGACCTGCCTCCGTGACCATTTTAACCGAGGTAATTCCGTTTGCCATTGCTCCTGCGATATAGGCATAGCGAATGTTGTATTTTTGTTTGAAAAAAGGGTCGCCCAGCTTTTCAGGATGAAGAGGCGGAACATATGCCAGAAGAGGGTATCCGTTTGAAAGATCAGGCGGCTTGTTTCCGATATGTATGGAGCCACCCCTTCCGGCAGCAATATGATTATTATAATCAACAAGATATGCAGGACATCCAACATCGAGTATAGCATCTTTAATCGATTGGCTCCCGATTTCAGGTTTTTTGCCTGAATTCGACCACCAGCCTTTAATTGAGCTTTCTTTATCGGGTTGCAACACTTAAAATCCTTTTACGAAAACATCAGTGTGATCTTCCGTTCAAATCCGGATAATTTTCTCTTTAAAATCTACTTTTGTAAACAAAATACCCTGATGTGTCAAGAGCGGATTCCGATCCACTAACCTCTCGGATGATATTTGCTGTGTATCTTTTTTAAATGATCCCTTACAACATGGGTGTAAATCTGGGTTGTTGAAATATCGACATGGCCAAGCATCAGCTGAACCGATCTTAAGTCGGCTCCACCTTCCAGAAGATGGGTTGCAAAAGAATGCCTCAGGCTGTGCGGTGTTATTTTTTTCATTATTTTGGATTTTACTGAATATCGTTTAAGCAGTTTCCAGAACCCCTGCCTGGTTAAGGCTTTACCGCCTCTTCCGACAAACAGGAACCGGCTCATATTCTTTTTTAACAGAAACGGTCTTGCAGTATTGATGTATTCGCTTATCCTCTTTCTTGCATAACCGCCTATGGGGACGATTCTTTCTTTCGATCCTTTACCGAAGACCCTCACAAAGCAGGCATCCATGTTCACATCAAAAAGTTTGAGATTGACAAGTTCGGATACTCTGAGGCCTGCTGCGTAGAGAAGCTCTATCATGGCTGAATCTCTCAGTCCCGCAGGTTTAGATATATCAGGGGCGGACAGGAGCTGTTTAATCTCCTCAAAAGACAATACGTTCGGGAGATGGAGTCCGCTTTTGGGAAGATCTATGACCCTTGCAGGATCAACTGTTATGAATTTTTCCTGAGCAAGGAATTTATAAAACCCCCTCAAGGTAACAAGATGCCTTGCCCGCGATCTTGCTTTCATCCCATCATCTCTTAATGCGATTATATGCTTAAGAATGACTGATGTATCAGCTCTCGAAATATCATCAATTCCTTTTTTATCAAGAAATTCAACGTATCGTGCTATATCGCTTCCGTATGATTCGAGGGTTTTTTTTGCCAGCCCCTTTTCGACAAGCAGATAATTGAGGTATTGATCGACCATAAAATCTATGGAAGGCATTTTCTTAAGCCTCAATTACCGGCAATGAAGAGTCGAGTTTGTTGAGCAACTCGGCTTTACCGTTCCGTACAACAACCATATTTTCAAGCCTTACACCACCCCATCCCGGAATATATATTCCGGGTTCCACGGTAAAAACCATCCCCGGTTCAAGAGCCGAGTCACGTTGAGGGCTCAGCCTCGGTTGTTCATGTACCGAAAGACCCGTTCCATGCCCGAGGCCGTGGCCGAATCTTTTCCCGAATCCCATGCTTTCAATATGGTTTCTCGCCGTTTCATCGACCGATCTTGAGCTGATTCCGGGTCTGATTGCATCTATTGCCTTACTCTGGGCATCCAGAACGGTGTTATATATTTTTATGAATTGATCATCCGGTTTACCGAAAACGATTGTTCTTGATATATCGGAACAGTATCCGTTTAATCTGGCGCCCCAGTCAAAAAGAATCGGCTCTCCTTCTTTTAATGCGCGATCTGAAGGGATTGCGTGGGGTAGTGCGCTGTTTGGTCCTGATGCCACAATTGTCGGAAAAGAGGCGCTTTCCGCGCCTGCTTCACGCATTCCTTTTTCAATAAGCCAGGCTGCTTCTTTTTCCGTGATTCCGGGCCTGATTAAACCCAGGATCCGGATATAAACAGATTCGGCAATCGACAGGGCATCCTTGATAGATTTTATTTCGTTTTCGTCTTTTACTGAGCGAAACGTTTCGACTATATTTTCAGTTTCTGTAAGGTCGACGTTAATGCCGCTTGATTTAATCTCATCAAGCATTTTCATGTATTCAAGATATGAAATCCGGACGCTCTCAAATCCGAGCCTTTTTGTGCCGAGCTTATTAATGATAGACGGGATCTGCTTTGCAAGTCCTTCCTTGCAGCAGACTATTTTGTAAAGAGGGGATTCATTAAGAGCCTGTTCCTCATATCTGGAGTCGGTCGCAAGAATAAGCCCGGCTTCTGAAATAAAAAGGGCTCCTGCGGATTCATCAAACTGCGTATCATGGCCTCTGAATCCGCTAAGATATCTGCGGTTTTCTTCTGAAAGCACCATAAATGTATCAATATTATTCTGCAAAAGGATGTTTTTTACACCGGTTATTCTATTTTGAATCAAGTTATCCAAGAAATGCCTCCATCATATATTGTTAACACAGTTTTTCGAATACAAGTTATTGACACTTCGTCCTTCATTCAATATATGTTCATGAAATACACTCTTTTACAACAATATATGGGATATTAGCAACCACATACCATGCAAATATCATCTCAGGAACATTACGACAAATATATTAAGGCCCTCATGGACATCAGCAGGGTCATTACTTCCGACCTCTACCTTGAAGATATCCTGAAGCTCATCGTGATGGTTACGGCAAAAGTTACGGGCGTTGAAATATGCTCGCTCTGGCTTATAGATGAAAGCGTTTCTCCGCACAAAATCCGGCTTAAGGCAACCCAGGCTATCGATCCTGATTATGTCAAGGACCGCTCATTGAATATGAATGAAGGTGTGGTCGGTTTTGTCGCCACCCATAAAAAACCGTTAATAATCGAAGAGGTTCTTAAAGACACACGGTTCAAGGAAAAAGAGATGGCAAAAAAGCTGGGGCTTGTTTCAATGGTCGGTGTACCACTTGAAGTAAAGGATGAAAAGGTTATAGGCGTCATAAACTGTTTCACATCGACTCCCCGCCTGTTTTCCGAAACGGATGTAAATCTTATAAGAACTGTCGCCAACCAGGCCGCTGTTGCCATAATGAATACCGAACTTATGGTAAAAACAAAGATTATCCAGGAAGAGCTTGAAACACGCAAGCTCGTGGAAAGAGCCAAAGAGATACTCATGCTCCGGAGAAAAATGACCGGTGAAGAGGCTTACCGCTGGATACAGAAGCGCGGCATGGATAAAAGGAAATCCCTCCGCAGTGTCGCCGAAGCGATATTGCTTTCCGAAGAACTCGCGGAGGACCGCGGTTAATTACGGATCTTTTACCAGGCCGGTATAATCGATCGGTTATTTACCTTTCCAGCTGCCACCTACTCCCAAGCATATCAAAAAAAATCAAAAATAATTAATGAATTCGTAAAAAGCTTAAATATGCTCTCTTAACCCCGATAAACGGAATAAGTTCGCATATTGCTTTTTACACGGTCATCTTTATCCGTGCCTGCTATTAAGTTGAGCTAACTATTATTAATGATTTAAAGTAAAAATTACTTGACAAATATAATTAGCAGAGCTAACGAATATCTATAATAAAAAGTATAAATTAACTTTTTCACAATGGCGTGGGGAAGTTTACAGGTTAAGACAAAGGCGTCTGTGTCCTGATAGTAGAGGGCAGGCGCCTTTTTTTATTTTATCAACCAAATTTATTGCAAGGAGAGGAAAAATGAATCTTGGCAGGCCCAATTCAAATGATGCGCTTCAGACAAAAAACAGGTCCCGTAATGTAGCTCCTCAGTCGGGGATATGCAGCAGGTGCATAGACGGATGCAAAGGCAATTGCGATCTTTTCACAGCCACTTTCCGCGGCAGAGAGCTTTTATATCCCTCCCCCTTTGGTGAAATTACAGCCGGAGCCGATAAGGACTATCCCGTAGATTATTCACATCTCAATATCATGGGCTATGCAATGGGGGCGGAGGGTATCGAGGCTGATCCGGATCATGCGACATTTCCCAGTGTAAACACCGAAACATGGTACGGGGCAACAGAAAAAGTTAAAATGAAAATCCCGATTTTCACAGGTGCGCTGGGAAGCACCGATATTGCCAGAAAAAACTGGGATCATTTTGCGGTAGGCGCAGCTATAACAGGAATCAGTCTTGTCTGCGGCGAGAATGTATGCGGCATCGATCCTCAGCTCAAAATAGATAAAAACGGAAAGGTGAAGGATTCTCCCGAGCTCAAACGCCGTGTTGAACAGTACAGGAGATATCATGAAGGATACGGTGATATCCTTGTGCAGATGAATGTTGAAGATACGAGGCTTGGAGTTGCCGAATATGCATTGGGAAGTCTCGGCGTTGAGACAATTGAACTCAAATGGGGCCAGGGCGCCAAATGCATAGGCGGAGAAATCAAGGTAAACTCTCTCGACAGAGCTCTTGAGCTAAAAAAACGCGGATACATAGTAACTCCTGATCCGGAAAATGAGGGAGTAAAATCAGCTTTCAAAGTCGGGGCAATAAAAGAGTTTGAACGTCATTCACGCCTGGGTTTTCTTAACCAGGATGCTTTTATGAAGGAAGTCGACAGGCTCAGAAAACTGGGAGCCAAGCGTGTTACCCTCAAAACAGGGGCATATCCTATGAGGGAACTTGCAATGGCTATACGCTGGTCATCCGATGCCAAAATAGATCTTCTTACCATAGACGGGGCTCCGGGTGGAACAGGAATGAGTCCGTGGCGGATGATGTCGGAATGGGGCATTCCCTCAATATATCTGCATTCGATGGCGTATGAGCTCTGTCTCAGGCTTACCCGTAGAGGCGCATGGATTCCTGATATAGCTTTTGCAGGCGGTTTTTCAAGTGAAGATCACATCTTCAAAGCTCTTGCCCTTGGTGCGCCTTTCTGTAAAGCCGTATGTATGGGACGAGCCCTTATGATACCGGGCATGGTAGGAAAAAATATCGGTCGCTGGCTGAAGGGAGAGGATGGCGGACTGCCCAGCACGGTATCGAAGTACGGAACCAGAAAGGAAGAGATATTCGTCTGCTACAACCAGTTGAAGGAAAAATACGGAAAAGAGGCTGACAGCTTCCCACTCGGCGCTGTCGGATTATACAGCGCTGCCGAGAAATTGCGTGTAGGTCTGCAGCAGCTTATGGCCGGAGCAAGAAAGTTC
>CAZOEH010000144.1:0-7466 GCA_964578785.1 uncultured Desulfonema sp.
AAAGTAAAAAGCTTATTATGCAAGGCGCACGAATCTTGAGGAATGAAGCGTACATCAAAGTACGCTGCAATGACAAAAGATGAAGTGCAACACGGCAGAATGATTTTTTACGAAGCCGTCAATGATGTTTTTATTTACGGAGCCATACCAGAAGCAGGCATCCAAGTCAACATCCGCTTGCTCTCAGTTTCAAGATTCTATCCCGCAATTGACGTAGCTGATGCCCTTTTCATTGACGGTAATATAATAATCTGGTAGGTTTTCGATAATGATTCTCCTGTAAAAAGTACGATTTTTACAAAGCGGTATAAATAATAGATATGCTGATGAGGTTATTTAATGCAGATTATCCGGGAAGGAAAAATGAAACGAATTTGCGTGATAGACGGTCAGGGCGGCGGAATCGGAAGCGCAATAATAAAAAAATTGAGGGATGTTGTCGACGACTCGGTTGAAATTCTTGCTCTCGGTACAAATGCCATTGCAACAGCCCAGATGTTAAAATCCGGAGCAAACCGCGGAGCATCAGGTGAAAATGCCATAATCCGGACCGTGAAAGAGGCTGATATCATTATCGGACCTCTCGGATTGATACTTGCACATTCCATGATGGGTGAAGTAACTCCAGGTATTTCAGAAGCTGTTGCAGAGAGTCCGGCGAAAAAGATCCTTCTTCCTCTTTCACAGGAAAACGTCGCAATAATAGGTGTCTCTTCTTCCCCGCTTCCTCATCTGATTGAAGAAATGGTCAGCGGACATTTAAAAGAATTTACAAAATAAGGATGGTCAAAATGTGTGAAGCCAATGCTTATCTTATCGAAGAAAACAATCAAAAACTTATCATGGAATCGGTTGACACCGTCGAACCCGAAGGTGATGGCGTAAGGCTTGTCAGTATATTCGGGGATCAAAAATATATAAAAGCCAGAGTTCACTCTCTTTCGCTGGTAGACCATAAAATATTTTTAAAGTAACAGCAAAAGTCTGATGAAAATAATTATAGCCAAAACCGCAGGCTTTTGCATGGGCGTACGCAGAGCCGTCGAGATGGCTCTTGACATGCCTCGTAAATATAAAGGTCCTATTTTCACTTTCGGACCGCTTATCCACAATCCACAGGTACTCGATCTTCTGAAGGAAAAGGGAATTTCTATTGTGGAAGAAATACCCGCTAAAGGATCCGGGACTGTGCTGATAAGAGCTCACGGAGTCCCTCCGGGAATAAAAAAAAATCTTAAAAGTTCAGGCTTTACGGTAATTGATGCGACATGTCCACGCGTAGTCAAAGTTCAGGCTATTATCAGGAAGCATGCCAGGCAGGGCTATTCCTCCATCATTATCGGAGACAAAAATCATCCCGAAGTGAAAGCTCTTCTTGGATATGCCGGAGACAGAGGGTATGCCGTAGGAAGCATGGAGGAACTTGAATCAGTTCCTCAGTTTGAAAAAGCTATAGTTGTCGCACAGACTACACAGAATATTGTCCTGTATGAAAAGGTGAAGGAATGGATTAAAGTTAATTTTCCGCATTACAAGATATATGGCACCATCTGCAATTCGACATCGAAAAGACAGGCCGAGGTAAAGGAACTCGCAGGGCGCGTTGATGCTGTAATAGTTGTAGGCGGGCACAGCAGCGGCAACACGCAAAGGCTTGTTGAGGCATCGAGACAGGCCGGAAAGCCGGCTTACCATATTGAGACTGAATCGGAGATAGACTTCGATACTCTTGCCTCATCAAAAAACATCGGTATAACCGCAGGGGCTTCGACCCCCAACTGGATGATCAAAAGAGTTTACAGGACTCTGGAAGATCTCTCGTATAAAAAGGCGCAGGGTTTACGCAAGCATTTTTATGCGATAGAACGCTCACTGCTTCTGACGAATATTTACGTTTCCATCGGGGCCGGATGTCTCTGTTATGCGAACATCAGGCTGCTCGGCGAGACATCAGGATATTTCCCATACGTTGCCATGTCCATGCTGTACGTTCTTTCAATGCATACTCTTAACAACCTCATCGGCAGAAAAGGGGATTATTACAACGACCCCGACAGAGCTTCCTTTTACAAAAAATACCAGACCCTCCTTTCATTCCTCGCTGTCTCGGCAGGAGGCGCAGGCCTTTTGACGGCATACTCGGCAGGACTGACCTCATTTCTGGTTCTTTTAACCATGAGTATAATGGGGCTTTCCTACAATTTAAGGATTATACCCGAAAGACTGTCAAAAGGCAGATACAGGAGTATAAGAGATATACCCGGCTCCAAGACCGCTCTTATTTCACTTGCATGGGGAGTCGTAACATCGGTACTTCCCTCTCTTTCCCTGCATTTTAAAGCCGGAATTCCTGTTGTCTTCGTCCTGGCTGTATGCATGATTTTTGTAAGGACAGCCTTTTTCGATATTCTTGATATGCAGGGAGACCGTATTGTCGGAAAGGAAACCATCCCTATTATTCTAGGTGAAAAAAAAACAATGAGTCTGCTGAAATATATACTCCTTTCCTCATCTGCTGTTTTGCTTATTTCAGGCGCATTCAATATTATCTCAGAGCTTGGGTTCGTTCTTTTTCTCTGTCCTTTATTCTTATTCTTTGTGCTGACAAAACATGAACAGGGTTACATGCTTCCGGGAACGAAACTTGAATTTCTGGTTGAATCCCATTTTGTAATGGCGGGAATACTGGCTTTTGCGTGGCAGTTTCTTTAAAATCCCTGAACCGGACATTTTTAATAATATGGCAAAGAGAATATCTGCAACACCGGCTACCCGGATTTTAAAGGAACAAAAAGCCGTTTTCACTTTGTATCCATACAGATATGAAGAAAAGGGAGGGACGGCAGCCGCTGCAAAAGCCCTTAATGTGGCAGAGCATACTGTAATCAAGACACTTGTAATGGAAACGGAAGCAAAAGAGCCATTTCTGGTGCTGATGCACGGCGATATGAAGGTATCAGTAAAGGCCCTCGCCGCAACGCTTAAAATTAAAAACGCAGCTCCCTGCATGCCGGAAACAGCCCATAAGCATACGGGTTATTTTACGGGTGGAATTTCCCCGTTCGGTACAAAAAAGCCCTTAGAGGTATACATGGAGGCCTCGATAGCATCCATTGAAAGAATTTACATCAATGCAGGCAAAAGAGGTCTTCTTGTTCAAATCGCCGTAAAAGACCTGGTAAGAATCCTGAATCCGAAGCTTGTCAATGTTGCGATATAAGATTGCCGGACTCGCAAAAAGTCAATTTTTCACATAAAGGCACAAAGGCGCGAAGAGAACCTGACGGTTCGGTAAAGCGTCAATTCATACTCAATTCTTCGTCTCTCTTGCCGCATCCTCCGGATTAATACGCCATGTAATAAGAGGTGAGAAAAAGTAGAGAAGCATATATGAAAATGAAACGTACCCGAAATACGGGGTAAAGGCCGACAGAAGGACGAGGAAGGTGAGCCGGCCAAACCATGGATGGCGGCCGACAAAGCGTCCGAGGTGAAGATATTTAATAGGATACAGATTCATAAAGAGAGCTGCGGTTAAAATTGTTACAAAGCAGAAAACCCCCCAGAAGTAAATCATCCGGGGTTCATCCGATACGCTCTGACTGAACATCATGAGCGGAGCGGTAACAAGCAAAGCGGCTCCCGGTGACGGCATTCCCTTGAAGAAGCCCGGAATGGGATGTTTATCCAGGGTAAAATAGACAAGTCTGCCTATGCCCAGAGCGGCATAAAGGAGCGCGGCGAAAGCTATCGGGAGATTCAAAACAAAAACATTCTGGGAATCCGAAAGTGTTATGTAAAATATCCAGGCAGGAGCGATGCAAAAGCTGATGGCATCTGCAACGTCATCCATGATACTTCCGAAATTGATTTTGGCAGGATGGTTATCAAGCGGCTCGGTCAATCCCAGTTTGCGGGCAAGAGCGCCGTCAAGCTTATCAAACATTGCTGCTCCGATAAGAAAAAGATATGCTTCTTTTACGCGGCCCTGATAAGCAAAAAAAACGGCAAGAAGACCCATTACCGCATTCATAACGGTCAGTGCATTAGGGAAAAAGGAGAGGATTTTCCTCCTCAGAAGGTCATCATCATCGCAGATGCCGTCAAGACAGTATGTCCCGTATTTCCGGCAGTATCCTGCAATTGATCCGAAGTTTATCACAAGAAATATTATCTCGATAATAAACAACGTGCGCAGAGGGAGATTCCCCAGCCATGAAACCCAGGAATATAATATTGACCCTGAGTCGTCTGAAACATGAAATGCATGTGCGTATAAAAGCGCCCCGACAGGAGCGGCCACAATGGTGCGAAGTCTTGTAAACTCCCTTAATTCCGGTTCCTGCCCTTTCTGTATCGCAAATCCGCGGATGAAATGGGCGAAATTGTCCCGGATCAGAACAATCACGCACAAAATAAGAATAAAAATGGCATGGAGAAGTTCGGGTTTCGTATGCCCGGGTGAAATAAAAATAAGACGCCACATCACACCGACCGAGACAAGCGGAAAAATAATGGAATAGACTATTTTATCCATTATACGTTCGGCAAGATGCGCTAACGCAAGATTCGGGCTGAATCTTGCTGCGAACCAACCGTCTACAAGATCAAAAGACATCGATACAAAGAGAAAAACGACCCCCAATGTATAAAGAAAAGGGCTGCGGGTCCACATGACAGCAATGGCGCACAGCATTCCCAAAGAAACAAGAGGAAGTCGTCCGTATACGAGAATAGCCGTAACTTTTTTTGATATCTGCATTTTTTCCGGTAAATGTGAATCGTTCAAAGCTCTAAAAACCCGTCAGAATTGTGATTAGGAGCCGTTCAAAATAACAATTACATTTCTTACCATTTTGTTACGGCTCCTAATGCCGTTCACGGCTTATTTTACAAACTGGCCGGATATTAGATAAAAAACCCCGTTATGTCAAGGAGAGCCGGCCATACGAATCTTTTTCCTTGGTGTGGACGATGTGATTTCTTCAAAGCTTTCAGATTCTGCATCCTCTCAATTCCGTCTGCTTTATACCATTAACAAATAATCCAGCCGTTTCATTACAGATGCTGTGCTCATAAACGGTTCCGCTCCGGTCGAATCCTCTGATTTTCCCGTCATGAAGGAATCCTTTAAGAAGTTCGATTCCGGCCTCCGTTCTGTTGCCGGTTATAATTTCTTTTTTTGCAGCATGTGAAGATTCGGATATTTCAACTCCGCTGTCTTTCAGAGATTTCATGAAATTCAAAATTCTTCCGAGTCTCAGAAGCGTGACAGCCTGTTTTCTGTTTGTAGTATGGGAAACAGGAAAAGCGCTCGAACGCATCAGAGACAACTTCTCAGGAAGTATCCCCAGTTTATCGCAGAGACCAAAATCGGAACTGCCAGGTGAAGGATAAAAAATTGAAACTCCTGCAAGCACCCTTCTTCCGGAAAGACAGAGAATATCCGAAACGGAATCATCGGGAGTTTGAAAAGGAGCTCCGGCGATAATATATCCCACTGCATCAAGTCCATATTTTTCGGCATACAAAAGTGCCCTGTCGAATGCATCCCGTACGTCAGGTCTTCCGAATCTTACAAGCTGTGCGGAAGAAAAAGAGCCGAGGGAAAGATTCAGGGTTTTGAAGCCCGCTTCTTTCATGAGACGCACCATCTCTTCATCAAGGGAGGAAGGAAAGAGCCCGTTCATAGCTCTCAGCTCTGTTCCTGATTTTCCGAACTTTGTTTTTATTTCATCAAGAAGAGTCATGAACCATTTTTTGTCCAGAGAAAGATTCTCATCTTCAAAATCTATGAAACCGGCTTTATTCTCATTTATAATCTTTTCAAGCTCCCCGAGAACAGAGTCAATACTTCTTCTCCTGTATTTCATAAAAGATGAAGCGCCGACAGAGCAGTATGAACATTTCATCGGGCACCCTCTGCTGGCTGAGATAACCGCGCTTGCCGTCCCGCTTCTCCTGTAGAAGCTGTGTTCCAGCAGGCCGGTTGCGGGAAAAGGAAGCTTCTCCAGGTTTTGAATCACTGCCGGTTCGTTTATTTTTATGCCGCCGTCTTTTTCACGGAAAACAATTCCGGGTATCGATTCTATGCTTTTGCCGCTTTTCACCGCTCCGGCAAGAAGCGGCATGGAGATTTCTCCTTCTCCGCGAATAATGTAATCAACTGCTCTGTTTTCCATTACGATCTCAGGGAGAGCGGTGGGATGGTGGCCGCCGAGCACCGTTTTGCAGGCAGGGTTGAATGCTTTCACCGCCTCTGCGGACCTTAAAGCATAACCGGCATATGGAGTAAACAGCGATGAAATACCGACAAGCCACGCACCTGACATTGCAGCTGCTTTACCAATGCTTTCAAAACCATATCCGAAATGTTTAAAACTGCTGAAAAGCGCAAAAGGGGATAAATCTTCTTTCCTGTAATATTCATCAAGGTGGGCCATCTCTTCGGGAATTTGAAGTTTGCGGTATTTTGAAGTTGCCAGCGCATCAAATATCTCAACCGAAAAGCCTGCATCCTGCAGGGACGATGCTATGCAGGCGAGCCCGTACGGGATGGTTCTTTTAGCTGTGAGATAAAAATCCCTTACAGGAGGCTGTATAAGCAGAATGTCAGTCATATTATTTACCGCATCCTTTAAGAAAAGAGTAACATCATTATCCTTGATTCATGCAGATACATTCCGCTGTAATCCGTAATCCCATAGAATATCAGCATTATGCATTTAAGCTATGGGAAAAAGCTTGCAAATTCGGTTAACATGATACTTAATCTACCCATTAACAATATAAGAACTGATGAAGCCGTAAAAACCTGTCGTACAAAGGAGGCTCACTTGGAAAACGATAAAATAAAAACTGAAATACCTTACGATCTCAGGCAATGCATAACCTTTCACGGACATCTGTGTCCCGGTCTTGTCTATGGATACCTTGTCGCAAAAGAGAGCATAAGACTGCTCGGCCTCAAACGCTCGGCGGATGAAGAGGTTGTGGCAGTCTGTGAAAACGACTCATGCGCAATCGATGCCCTCCAGGTCATGCTCGGCACAACAGCGGGAAAAGGAAATCTGATAATAAAAGATTACGGTAAAAACTCATACACAATTATCAACCGCACAAAAAAACAGGCTTACAGATTCTCGAGAAAAACGTCTTATATTTATGCCGGTAAACATAAGGATGAATTTGAAGCGCTTGAAAAGGCCGTGTCGGCAGGTACCGCAAACGAGCAGGAAAGTCTCAGGCAAAGGCTTTTAAAAGCCATAGACCTCTTTTCCAGGCCTTTTGACGAAGTCTTTTCAACAAAAATATCCGAGGTCCCGGCGCCGTCGTATGCAACCATTACGCCTTCAGTATCATGTGCCATATGCGGTGAGATGACGATGCAGACAAAGATGGTTTCAGGAAAAGACGGAAAGCTTCTCTGTATTCCCTGTTCAAAGAACAATTGACGGCTTTGTAAA
>CAZOEH010000145.1:0-7307 GCA_964578785.1 uncultured Desulfonema sp.
TTCAGTTGGGAGCAATCGGAACAACCTATGTTAAGGAACACATGATAAAAATCGTTATGGGGACAATCATGCTGCTTGTCGCGGTCAGCAGGGGACTTGCAATACCGGAATATCTGACTCAGCTTGATCTTATATCTGTTGATAAGGGAACCCTGAATATATTGTCGAAAGTAAGCTTTTTGGTAATGTGTTTCTCTCTTGCTGTCGGAGCTATTATAATTCTCGGAAGCATGTGGAAGGCAAGGAGACCCAGGCTTGCGATGGAAGAAAGTTACGTAAAGGCATAAGGAGGCTCCCCATGGCAATTATCACGATTTCCAGAGGCTCATACAGCAGGGGAAAAGAGGTTGCCGAGAAGGTTGCAAAAAAACTCGGGTATGACTGCATTTCAAGAGATATACTCCTTGACGCTTCCGAAATTTTCAAAATACCCGAGATTAAGCTTATCAGAGCGATTGAAGACTCTCCGTCAATACTTGACCGGTTTCATAACGGAAAGGAGAGATATGTCGCTTTCATTCAGGCGGCTCTTCTGAAGTATCTTAAGGAAGATAACATCGTATATCATGGATTTGCGGGTCATTTTTTTGTAAAAGATATTGCACAAGTTTTAAAAGTACGTATTATAGCCGATATGGAAGAGAGGGTCATGCTTGAAATGGAGAGGGAAAACGTATCTGAAGAGAAGGCTGTCCGGACCATAATAAAGAACGACGAGCAGAGAAGAAAATGGAGCCTTTTTCTGTACGGAATAGATACGTCGGACAGCAATCTGTACGATCTTGTAATTCATATCAGAACAATGAACGCGGAAGACGCGGCTGATATAATATGCAATGCCTCGTCGCTCGATTGCTTTCAAACAACCGGTGAATCCCGGAAACGCATTGAAGACCTCGCCTTGGCCGCCGAAGTCAAAGCGACCCTTATGGATTTAAGCCCTTATGTTGAAGCATCCGCAGAGAACGGAACGGTTCATATCAGGGCTAAGATACATGAGTATGGAAATGCGGATATGGAACTCCGGTTGAAAAACCTTGCAGAAGGCATTAATGGTGTAAAAGAGGCAAATATCAGGGTTCTCCCTGTTACCTATTTTACCGACTGATTGAGAAGATGCTTCAATAAGGATTATCCGGTAAAATGCCTTATGCGAAAAACAGAAGAGCCTTTGGGGAATTCCCAACAGGCTCTTTCAGCATGTGCAATCATATTTCCGGAAGTGAGCATATTTCGACTTATTACGATACCGTTAAACCTGGATTATAACCAATAAGGACCGGGCTGCAAATGGAACCGTATAAGAAGATACTTGCGGCAGTCGACGGGTCGGAAGCAAGCCTTCACGCTATGAATGAAGCAGTCCGCCTTTCCTACTGGATGCGGGGATCCATTCGCGTGATATCGGTTGTTCCTCCCTACGAAGGAGATTTACGGTTCGCAGGCGTGAGAGATATTACAGCTCTCATGAGGGAACCCTGTGAAACAGTTCTGGCAAAAATAAAGAAGGCTGCTGAAGAGATCGGCGCAACAGTTGAGGCCGTCTGCAAAGAAGGAAAACCATTTGAAATAATTACCGAATTTGCGGAAGCTGAAGAATGCGATCTCATAGTAACGGGGGTTGAGGAAAAGCACCCTTTATACAGAGCCCTGACCGGCAGTGTTACTGATAAAATAATCCGGTCCGGAACAAGGGATGTCCTCGTAATACCTTATGAAACGCATATTGACTGGACCAGGATACTGGTTTCAGCCGACTGCTCACAGGAAGGCGGAAGGGCTGCCGTAAGAGCGATCGGATTTGCAAAAGCCTACGGCGGAGAACTCCTGATACTGCCGGTTTCCCGTAATCGTTTTTCCGAAAAGATGAAAAAATCCGGGGAATATATCAGGGAGATTGAAACTCTTTCTTCGGAAATACCCCACAAATTCTTTCCTGCAGCAGGAAACACGGCCATTGCAATTACGGACCTTGCTGCAGAGCAGAAGGCGGGCCTGATCGTTCTCGGACCTTTCACCCAAAAAAGATCATTTGGTATTTTTTCAAGAAGAGCTTATGAAAAAGCAATATACTCATCCCCCTGCCCCGTTCTTGTCGTAAAATACTGACACAGCAAAACGTAATTTCCACAACACTATAATTATTTAATTGAAATATTCTGCGTATCGACCCGCTCCGTGTTTGGTTTGCTCTTTCCGGTAAATCGTGTTTGATATTGACACGAGGTGCCATATTCTTTATATCTCACCAAAAGTTAAAGAGCTCAATTGAACATCTGATGTTGACGATTTACAATTGTTTGACAATAAACAAAAAAGGAGAAAATGGTTATGAAAAAATTGTTTGGTGTATGTGTAGCTGTTCTGTTTGTGATCAGCATGGTGGCCCCTGTTTACGCGGCAGATACCAAGCTGGTCCTCGCAACCGGCGGAACTGCCGGAACTTACTATCCTTTTGGCGGCGCCATGGCAAGAATCTGGAACACCAAGATTCCGGGCATGAACGTGACCGCACAGACTACCGGCGCATCGGCTGAGAACATCCGGCTGGTAAACAAAAAAGAGGCTGAGCTGGCGCTTGTTCAGAGCGATACCCTTGACTTTGCATACAATGCCAAAGAGGCTTTCAAAGAAGCCATAAAGAGCATGAGCACCATCGCTGTTCTCTATCCTGAAATCATCCAGGTTGTCGTTCGGGCGGATTCCCCCATCAAATCCATTGCGGATCTGAAGGGAAAGAAAGTAGGCGTAGGCGCACCCGGAAGCGGAACGGAAGCCAACTTCAGACAGTTAATGGACATTTACGGCCTGGCCAAGGATGATGTCAAGAGCCAGTATCTCTCTTTTTCCGAGAGCGCCGAACAGTTCAAAGACAGGCATATTGATGCCTTCATCGTGACAGCCGGCATTCCCAATGCGGCAATCATGGATATCGGCACACAGCATGAAGTCAGGATAATTAATATTCCTGCCGATATGTCAGCCAAACTTACTGCGAAATATCCCTTTCTGGCAGCAACCAAAGTGCCGGCCGGCACCTATAAGAATCAGAACCAGGATGTTGCAACCGTAGCGGTAAATGCCGTTCTCATAGTCGGCAACGACCTCTCCGCGGACGTTGTCTACAACATGACCAAAGCTCTGTTTGATAATCAGGCGGAACTGGCATCAGCCCATGCCAAGGGCAAGGAACTGAGTCTGCAATACGCGGTTCAGGGCGTATCGATTCCCTTCCATCCGGGCGCATTGAAGTATTACAAGGAAAAAGGCGCTAAGAAATAGCCTTAAGGAGGATACGGGCGCGGTTTTCCTTGCGGTAAACCGCGCCTTATTATTTTTATGAGTCGTCGATATAGAACGACCGTTCTCATTGCCGTAATTATCGGCATCGGGCTGCT
Source organism: uncultured Desulfonema sp. (assembly GCA_964578785.1). Lineage (GTDB taxonomy): Bacteria > Desulfobacterota > Desulfobacteria > Desulfobacterales > RPRI01 > RPRI01. The sequence goes on from CAZOEH010000145.1 coordinate 3,399, forward strand.
GTTTCTGCCTTTTATAACATCGCTTGAAATCAGCGAATTTAAGACCCGGCAAAGACTTCTTCTCATAGGAATGAAATCCGGTGAAGAATTTACAATCTCCTTCATCCATTCTGTAAACAGACGGCCTGTTTACGACACACTGCGCGTGGAGAGTGATCATCTGGTGATCGTCCGGTCACGCTTCGACTCGTTCGGGGCAGGCATGCCCGAGTCTTCAACCGGCGAAGGAACGCTTAAAGTCGCAAAAGACGGCTGGCTGGAATGGACCGTCAACCGGTCTGTCCCAGATATTACAGTCAGGGTCGGATGGACGGCCGATCATACCTTGCATATAAAAAATCGGAAGATCCGATTGGCGGAGCTGGCTGAACCGGGTAGCGGTTTAACCGTGCGGGTTCAGAAAATAAGCATGAAAGATTATTTGATGCACTCGTTGAAAGCCTTAAATCTCGTCACTCCCGTGAAAACGGGAGTCCAGAACTAGTTTAAAAGACTGGATAGCGCTCACGCTTTACTGTGTATCCCGCTGGAGTTTATCCTCGTGAAAACGGGGACGGGAATGACATGAAAGCGTATATTCGGACTTTTTATGAGCCAGTCATTATTTGAAAGGCGGATTTTTTTAAATGACAGAAAATACGAAAGATAATGTTAAATCGGGCATACTCAAGACGAAAATGGATGGAGTCGAAGCTGTTTCAAAGGATGAGATCGAAGAGATTCTGAAAAAGGTCGACAGGGAGTCAAATGTCCGCCCGCTGACCGGCCTTTCGCACTGGATCGTTTATATCATCGGAGTCGGATGGTCGGTTTTTCAGGTCTATACTGCGGCCTTCGGGCTTTTGCCGGCACAGCTTCAGCGTTCCATCCATCTGGCCTTCGCTTTCGCGCTGGCCTACCTCCTGTTTCCCTTCCGATCATCCAAGTCTTCCGGAAGCCTGAAATGGTACAGCTGGGCATTGGCCGCTTTCGCGACTTTTGTCGGGTTATACATGGCTTTCAATTATATGCGCATCATGGAAGCCGGCGGGGATTACGCTACGGTTGATTATATCTTTGCGGGATTCGGCATACTTTTCACACTGGAGGCGGCACGCCGCGTTGTGGGTCTCCCGATCGCCTGCCTGGCTGGATTTTTTCTCATATACGCCTATTTCGGAAGCTATTTTCCCGCATTCATGGAACATCGCGGATATTCGCTGGAGCGTATAGCGTCCCATATGTATCTAACGACGGAAGGCATCCTGGGCATCCCGTTGGGTGTCTGCGCCACATTCATCTATCTCTTCATTCTCTTCGGTTCCTTCCGGGAAAAAACGGGCCTGGGACAGCTTTTCATTGATATTTCAAACGCTATAGCCGGGTGGGCTTCAGGCGGTCCGGCCAAGATGGCGGTCATCACAAGCGCTCTGGAAGGCACAGTATCAGGAAGTTCCGTGGCAAACACGGTCGAGTCCGGAAGCCTTACTATCCCCATGATGAAGCGCCTCGGTTATCGCCCGGAGTTTGCTGCGGCGGTAGAGGCCTCCTCCTCGACCGGCGGACAGATAATGCCGCCCATCATGGGCGCGGCCGCTTTTATCATGGCCGAATTTCTCAATATGCCCTACTTGCAGATCGCCAAGGCGGCTATTATCCCGGCCTGCCTTTATTTTTTCGGAGTCTTCATGGAGGTGCATTTCGAGGCCAAGCGCTGCAAGCTGCGGGGTTTGAGCCGTGATGAGCTTCCGATGTTCATGGATGTCATGCGGGAACGCGGACATCTCTTTGTCCCTCTTATTTCAATCATCGCCTTTCTCAGTATCGGTTTTACGCCGCTGTATGCGGCTTTGATGGGTCTTGTGACCTGCGTAGGCGTCGGTGCCATGCGCAAATCGACACGCATGAGTTTCCGGGAAATAGTGGATGCTTTTGAACTCGGCGCCCGTAACGCGATCGGAGTAGCCCTTGCCTGCGCTTCGGCAGGCATAATCATAGGTGTAATCACCCTCACAGGACTGGGCTTAAAACTGGCCAACGGTCTCGTGGACCTGGCGGGAGGAAACCTCTTACTGACCCTGATATTCACCATGTTCACATCTATTATCCTCGGCATGGGCGCCCCAACCACAGCAAATTACATAATCACCTCGACCATTGCGGCGCCCGCTCTCATCCTGCTTAATGTTCATCCGCTGGCAGCCCATATGTTCGTTTTCTATTTCGGGATCGTTGCCGATATCACCCCGCCGGTTGCCCTTGCCGCCTACGCTGGAGCGAGTATCGCGAAATCAGATCCGTTGAAGACAGGGGTTATCTCCACCAAGCTTGCCATAGGCGCATTTATAGTGCCGTTCATTTTTGTCTATAACCCGTCGATGCTCTGGATCAACACAACATGGTTAGGAATAATCCAGACTCTGTTCACATCCTGCATCGGCATGACGGCGATCGGCGCTTCCATGATCGGATTTTTCCTTGCCAAAATGAACTGGTGGGAAAGAGGCGTGTTTTTCATCGGCGGTCTGATGCTGGTTGATCCCGGAATAATAACCGATTTAACAGGAATGCTTATCCTTGCCGCCGCATGTTTTTACCAGTGGAAGAAAAAGAAAAAAGAGACCCCGCAGCAAGAGTGTTCGTAAACATATACATAATAAAACGGCTGACACAGATAATCTCCTGTGTCAGCCCCAAATGACAAACAGACAAAAGTCTTTATATGTGGTGCCGTTTTATATCACTCTTTATCCCAGTCGGCTCCGTACTCTTCGGATGCAATAGATTCCACAGCCAGCACCTTCAGTTTGACCGCCTGCACTTTCCGGTAGATCTCGTTATAACTTTTCCGTTCACCGTTTACCGTCAGCAGGTCTTCTTCAATTGAAATTCCGAACAGCCTTTCGTTTTCTTCCAGATACGGACGTATAAGCTCCCAGTCGGCCGGGCTCAGATCTGCAAACTCTCCGCCGTTTAACTGTTCGTCCACCACTTTGCGAAAAGGATCCCTCATATAAATTGCCCCGCCGGATGCGAGCGAAAAGAGGTTTGAACCCGGATATGGAGTCGCCAGGGCGTTTGCGTTGCCTTCATCATCTGTATGCAGCCCGTTTAAAACCACAAATCCTCCGCCGTTCAGCGGATCCCCGGCCATGAAAGATTCGGCAAGATAATCAAGGCATGTGCCGTTTATCACGACACGAGGATGACCAACCGCGTTTATCAGGGGACGCCCGGCCGCATTTCCCATTACAAAGACATCTCCTCCCTTGGCTCCGTACATGAAGGTCTGCCCGACATCGCCGTACACTACAAGCTTTCCCCTTTTCATTATCTGGCCGAGCTGATCCTGCGCGTTGTCGTGCACATATATCTCCGGGCCGTCGATGCCTGAAGCCAGATAGTCGCCGGAACTTCCGTATACGTCTATCCTGACGCCATCCGCTGCTTCACCAAGACCGCAGCCGGTAAACCGCTGACCCCTGTACCCGTAGCAGATAAACCGCTTCCAGCCGAGCTTATGCGCGGCACATATGAGGCGGGCATCGCAGTCATCGCCTTCCGGCGGAAATTCTCGGGCATTTATTATCAGAACATTTTCAGTCTCTTCCGGCGCCTTCAGGTCAGCGCGGATATTCCAGCCGATATGGCGGTACTTCCCGGAGCCTTCAGCTCCGATAGCGGAGGCGGAAGCAAAAACCGAGTCGAGGCTGCTTCTTACAATATTCAGCACGGAACCGCGTTTTTTGAGACCCAGTTTATACCGGCGGTCATTAAGATATGTCAGTATCCCGATCACCTTTGACATATTGTCGTCGCTTTGGCCGGAAAGCTCCGCAAGCACAGCGCATGCATATCTTAAAGTCTCATAATCCCAGTCCGCTGAAGATTTTACGAAATAGGATGCTGCGGCATCAGGCTCTTCCGCCG
>CAZOEH010000146.1:0-7280 GCA_964578785.1 uncultured Desulfonema sp.
AGACCAATTAGTGCATGGAACGCCATTTCAGGAGCCGCCTGCTTTGCTATAAAATAAAAACCGGCAAGGCCTATGATTCCGAGACCGACGACCATGACTCCTGTCACCGAACCGCCCTTGAAGGCAAGTCCGAGAGCAGCCTGGAGGCCTTTGCTCGCAGCCTGTGTGGTCCGGACATTAGCCCGCACTGTTACCCACATACCCACAAAACCCGCAAGCGCCGAACCGATAGTGCCTATTACAAAACCGATAGCCGTCCATGTGCCAAGTCCGAATGCCAGGATAAGGACAACCAGGATTACCGCAACGACAGCTACAGTTTTATATTCGCGGGCAAGGAAAGCATATGCGCCCTCTTTAATCGCATTTGATATCTCCTGCATCTTCGCATTTCCAGCGTCCTGCTTTGATACCCATATTCCGGTCATTATGGCGTATATAACGCCTAACAACCCGCATCCCAAGGCAAAAAGTATAGTTGAACTCATTAACCCCTCCTTATTGTTGATTATTAATCATATCATAAACTAATCGTCCTTTAAAAAAGACCAGAACCCTTACAGACTTCACCTCCTTTATATTTTTTATGTTTTATAATATCCTTTATATATATTAAATCCGATTATCCTGCAGAAAGTCTCAAACATCTTTTTTACCGTTATTCCCGTCCCCATTTTCACGGAAGTAACGGGAATTCAGACTTTTTACCTAATCATCAATATATAATAATTCGTAATAATAAGGCGTTAATAAGCTATCTTTTTTGCGGAAGGCAAAATATAGGAAAGTTCCCTTTTTATGTCAACATTAATCTGCCGCGCCTGAAAATCTTGATAATTTCCTCCCCGAACTCCCTCTTTTGCCAGTTCTTCATATCACATATCGCATCCAATTCTTCGGCCGTCACAGGATTTTTAACTCCGATCGAGATGATTAGAGCTTTATTTAACAATAGCCCCGGATCAATATTAAGTTTTATCGCTTTCTTATCTCTCCATTTTTTGATTGCTTCTATCCTCTTTGAGGCCGGTTCTGAAATTGCGGAAAAATTTTTCCCGGGGTAAACCGGAAGCGTATTTTTCGGAACATTTGAAGCTTTGTCTATTATTTTAAGAAGCTCCTTCCCGTATATATCCGCCTGCTTTTCGGTAAGAGCTTGAGTTTCAATCATTTTTTTTAAAGTTTCCGGGCGTGTTTCGGCAAGTTTCAGTATTGAGGCATTCCCCATGACTTTAAACAACGGTCTGTCCTTTTTTTTGGCCGTTTCCCTGCGGAACAATAAAAGCGCTTCAAGAACGGCAAGAGTGCGGGGCTTGAGTTTTCCGGCCCCCTTGAATTTTATAAAAAGCGGTCCGCCGTTATCTTCCGGCGGCCTGACACCGCACAATATTTCGCATTCTTCTCTTACCCAGGAGATACGCCCGCTGTCATTAAGCTCTTTTTCAAGGATTTCGGAAAGTGAAACAAGATGAAGAACATCATTGAGTGCGTAATTCAGCATATCCGCTGAGAGAGGTCTTTCGGACCAGTCTTTTTTCTGATATTTCTTTTCAAGTTTTACATTAAACCGTTCCCTTATCACCGCTTCGAGTCCCGTCTCCCTTATTCCGAGAAAACGGGATGCCAGTTCCGTGTCGAAAAGATTCCTTATTTCAATGCCGAAGTCCCTGAAAAGAGAGCGGACATCATAATCGGCTCCATGGAATATTTTCATGGTGTCCTTACTCATGAAAAGAGGCTTTAAGAGCGATAAATCCCTCAGTCGTAAGGTGTCTATCGCAAAAGCGGTGTGTTTTGAGGCAACCTGGAGAAGACAGACCTTTTCCGAAAAATGGTACATCGAGTCGGCTTCGAGGTCAAAGCCGATTCTTTTTTCCATTTCAATGCTTTTTAATGCCCTCTTCAGATCATGTAATGTTTCAATCAGAGGCATCAGGTTATTCAAATTTGAACCCTTTTTCGTTAAAAAGCCTCAGGCAGGCGTCAACCGCCTCCGGATCATAGAGGGTCCCTCTTTTACGGGATATTTCCTCTATCGCGATATTGATCCCGAAAGCGGGACGGTAGGGACGGTGGGAAGCGATCGCCTCAACCACGTCGGCCACGGATACAATACGGGTTTCAAGCAGGATTTCGTCTCCACTGATTCCATCAGGATATCCCGATCCGTCAAGCCGTTCGTGGTGCTGCAGGACAATCGATGCAATAGGCCACGGAAACTCGATGTCTTTTAATATTCTGTAACCTGCCACAGGGTGGATTTTCACCATCTGATATTCAATCTCATTCAAAACGGCGGGTTTGCTTAAAATATCGGCCGGCACCGATATCTTGCCGATATCGTGAATCGACGCAGCAATGGCAATCCCTTCAATCTGTATGGCCGGGAGCTTCATATCCGCCGCCAAAGCCATGGCCAGTTGAGCGACTCTGCGCTGATGTCCGGCGGTGTACGGGTCCCGGGCTTCAACGGCAAGGACCAGTGCATTTATAATTCCGTTTATGACTTTACGAAGGTTCTCTTCTCTTTGTTTCCGCTCAACCAGCATTTCAGCCTCTTTCAGGGCTCTTCGCACTGATAAAACAAGACGCTTGAAATTATTCTTAAGGATATAATCGGTAGCTCCGTTTTTAAGCGATTCGACCGCAATATCTTCACCCATTTTCCCTGAAACGAATATAAACGGTATATCGGGGCACTTTTCCATGGCGATCTTAAGCGCGGACAACCCGTCGAAAGATGGCAGAGAGTAATCGGAAAGAATTATATCGTAAACCCCTTTACCGCAGTCGCACAGAAAATCCTCTTCTGTTTCGACACGCGTTATTTCGCAATCGATTCCCCCGGCTTCAAGTGTCTCTTTAATAAGATCGGTGTCGTTGGGATTATCCTCAAGGTTTAAAATCCGTAGCTTCTTTTCCATGGCCTGCCTCCATTACTGATTGGGGCTCAGATTTCAAATTTAGGATATGTCTCTGAGTACATCGTACATCGAATATCGGACATCGAACTTCGTATTTCGTATTTCGATATTTGGCTTTCGGCATTCAAATTTCGTGCTTCACTAAACAAGTTTGTTAGCATATGAAGTTACCATTTTCGCTTCATGGTCGATCTTTTCAGAAATATTTTCCAACTCCTTATATTCTATATACCCCAGCTCTTTTGCTATAATTAACTGTGTTTCCAGTTCCGCCAATGACCCCAGTGTTATATGTAAGAACTGCTTGTATTCCTTTTTGTACGACCTTTTAAAACCTTCTGCTATATTCGAAGGTATGGAAATTGATGACCGTCTCATCTGAGAAGTTAAGCCGTATAACTCATCTTTGGGAAACTTATTTGTCAAAGAATAAATGTCTTTAACAATTTCAATTCCTTTTTGCCATATTTTCAAATCTTTGAAACTCTTGCTCTTTTCCATCAATAACCTCTAACCCGTGCATCGTACTTCGCTTTTCGATGTTCGATGTACGAAGTTCGACGTACTGCTTTTTTCGATGTTCGATGTACGGTCTTCGATATTCGGCTTTTGCCTATTTCCCACACCCCGGGGGGGGCTCATTGATGATGGCCCAAAACAAACCCAATGTCCTTATCGCTCTTACGAATTCATTGAAATCCACAGGCTTTACAACATAGGCATTCACTCCAAGCTTGTAAGTATCAATAAGATCGCTTTCTTCACGCGATGAGGTGAGGATGACCACCGGTATCATTTTCAACTCGCCGTTGTTCCTGATCGTTCTCAGCACTTCAAGTCCGTCAACCTTAGGCAGCTTAAGATCAAGGAGTATGACCGCGGGATTGCCTGTCTGCCGGGATGAGAAAATCCCCTTTCGGGCAAGATAATCGAGAGCTTCTTCACCGTCTCTTGCGATATCAACGGCATTGGCAATATTGTTTTCAGCGAGAGCTTCCATGGTAAGTTCTATATCATTCGGATTGTCTTCTACAAGCAGTATTTTTTTAAGCACAGACATGATTCCTCCTTTTCAGTAGTCATGGGCCAGCTGTCAGTTACCAGTGATCTGAGGTCAGTTGTCAGAAAACAGAGATCACCGATTCCTGACGGCTGATTTTTCAACTGATTTTCGCAGGCCATTTAACATCTTACCTGTCTCAGAAGTTTTCTCCAATATTTCGTTTAATTGGTTTTCGTCAATATAGCCTATTCGTCTTGCAATATGAACATGAGTTTCCAGTTCAGCCAAAGAGCCGTATGCAATCGATAAATACTGGAGAAACTCTTTACTATGTTGACGTTCCCTGCCTTCAGCAATATTTGCAGGTATCGATACGGCAGCACGCTGCAGCTGACTTACAAGGCCGTACATTTTTCATTCCTGGGGAATCTATCACTCATCTTATAACATAAAACTACAAGATCCATTGCTTTCTGCCACACTTCAAGATCTTGATAACTTTTGATTCCCATGGATATTTTATCCTCCCTGGTCAATGATTAGGGCTCAGTTGCCGGTTTTCAGTTGTCAGCTGATCCCTGATCCCTGACAACTGGCCCCTGTTGTTTAACTTCTACTCCCGTTAGCCTCATTTCTCAACACATTTCTTCTTTTACTTCTGTTCATACATCAGCTTATCCGCGCGCGCCATGAGTTCGTCAATATGGTTTTTCTGCTCCGTCAGAACTCATTTATCCCCCCTCTCTAAGAATTTAGAATATCGTACATCGAATGTCGCTAAACAAGTCTGTTTGCATACGAAGTTACCCTTTTCGCTTCATGGTCGATTTTTTCCATAACTTACCTCTTACCCGTACTTCAAACTTCGATATTCGATGTACGATGTACGATATTCGGTTTCTTTACGCTGAAAGCGTAAAGTAGAAGGTGGCCCCTTCACCGACCTTCCCCTCCCCCCATACTCTCCCGCCGTGCCGGTGTATGATTCGGCGGACATTGGCAAGCCCGATTCCGGTGCCTTGAAACTCTTCATTCCGGTGAAGACGCTGAAACAGGCCGAAAAGCTTATCGGCATATTTCATGTCAAAACCTATGCCGTTGTCTTTTACATATATGCACACTTCACCCTTTTCGTTCCAATCGCTGCCAATTTCAATTACCGCATTGCTGCGTTTTTGCGTAAACTTGTATGCATTTTCAATAAGATTGACAAACACCTGCCGGAGCATGGCAGCGTCGCCATATACTTCAGGAAGCGGGCCGATTTCCCAGTCGATATTCCTGCCCCTGGAGTTGGTCTGAAAATCTCTTAAAATCTCCCTGACAAGGTTGCCGATATTTATCTTTTTTTTCATCATCTCCGCGCGGCCCATCCGCGAAAAGGCGAGAAGATCGTCAATCAGCTTTCCCATTCTGATTGACGAATCGGTAATTGCTTTCAGATAGTGTTTACTCTTTTCATCAAGTGATTCGGCCATTCTCTTGTTAAGCAGTTCCGAATACCCCGTAATATGCTGCAGGGGCGACTTGAGGTCATGCGATACTGAATAGCTGAACGCTTCAAGCTCCTTATTTGAATCTTCAAGACGGGCTGTGCGCTCTTTCACCCGGTTTTCGAGTTCTGCGTTAAGCCTGAGGATCTCCTCTTCCGCCAGTTTTCGTGCGGTGATGTCACGTATAACTGAAACCATGCCGACGATTTCGCCTTCTCGCCGGATGGGTGCGCCGCTGAATTCGCCATACCTGACGGTTCCATCTCTTGCAACCAGCGAATAAACGGAAGTCGGAATGGTTTGGCCGCTCATTACCGAAGAGATTTCCGCCATAGCCCGTTCCATTGATTCCGGAGTAAGAATTTTCACCAGATCTGAGAGGGAGCGACCGATAAAATCCTGCGATTTATACCCCAGCATACCCTCCATGCTTGGAGACATTTTTTGAACATTGAAGCCGGTGTCGACAGTCCAGACAATATCCGTAACATTCTCGAAACTCAGCCGGTATTGCTCCTCCAGACACTTCAGCTTCCGATTGGCCGTCTCCAGATCCATCATTTTCTTTTCAAGTTTTTTGAAAAGAATTTCATTGTACTGCCTGAAGAACTCCATTTCTTCGCCGAGAGGTTCATTTACAACCTGCTTTACCGCATATCCTTTTTCCAGTAGCTCTTTTATCATGTTCATGAATACATCAGGTTCCTGGGGTTTGATGATGAATCGCTCAGCACCGAGGCTTAAAGCAAAAGCCTCGTCTTTAGGTTCGGTATATGTGGCGGTGTAAAATACAAAAGGGATATGCTTAAGCTTCTCATCCGATTTCCAATGACGGCATAAAGTGTATCCGTCCATCACCGGCATCAGAATATCCGAGATAATAAGATCCGGAGGATTGAGCCTGGCCTTATCCAGAGCATCTTTGCCGTTTTCAGCCGAAATCGCTTCGATGCCATAACCCTTCAGCAGGCTTTCCAGCATGTAAAGGTTGGCGCTGTTGTCATCCGCAATTAAAATCCGTGTTATCATCTTTATTCACCTCTTAAGCTTTACCGGCAGGTGTTGTTCAATTTTTGCCACAAAGGTATCCGGATCAATCGGCTTTTCTATATATCCGTTGCAGCCTGCTTCCATTTCCTTTTCCCGGTCGCCTGACATTGCATAGGATGTCACTGCAACAATGGGCGTTTCTGCAAGGTCCGGATTCTGCCTTAAGTTGCGGGCGACGGCATAACCATCCATACCGGGCAGTTGTATATCGAGAAGAATGATGGCTGGTTTGAGTGAGGCCGCCATTTCAATACCTGATTTACCGTCCTGAGCTGCAAATACTTCATAATTTTTCTGCTCAAGTATGTATCTTACCAGATAAAGATTCTGCTCATTATCTTCTATAACAAGGACTTTCCCTTTCATGAATCCTTCCTTTCCAGAGGAAGGGACAAACTGAACGTGCTTCCGGAACCCCATATGCTTGTTACCCATATTTTACCGCCCATGAGTTCTACAAGCCTTTTACAGATGGAAAGGCCCAGTCCTGTTCCTTCATATTTTCGTGTGAGTCCCGAGTCGATCTGCCTGAATGCCTGAAAAATTGTTTCCATGTCTTCAGCCTTGATTCCAATGCCTGTATCAATAACCCTTACAGTTACTTTTCCGTCTTCCGGTTCGCATTCTATTTTTACAGCACCCTTTTCCGTAAACTTTATGGCATTGCTGATCAGATTCAGAAGAATCTGCTCTACCCGCCTTCTGTCGCCTGTTATATTTTCAATTTCGGAAGATATTGAGCATATAAGTCCAAGTCCCTTTTTATCTGCAAGCGGACGCGCACTCTCAACAGCCTTCTCAATAGTTTGA
>CAZOEH010000147.1:0-7269 GCA_964578785.1 uncultured Desulfonema sp.
AAAGAAAACCTTTATATTAAAATCCGCGATGACGGGCGGGGAATAAACAAATCTCTGATCATAAGATTTCTCAAAGAGAAACAAAATATCACCGATGAAGAGATCAAAAACATGTCCGAAGAGGATATCTGCGACACCATTTTACGCTCTGGCTTCACCTCCTCTCAAGGCGCCACAGCACTATCCGGGAGAGGTATTGGGATGAGCGTTGTAGCTCAGTCCGTAGATTACCTCGGAGGTTCTCTGACACTTTCTTCTAAAGAAGACACCGGAACAGAATTGTCTATCAAGCTTCCCCTTTCACTTTCTATTATTTATGCGATCATATTTTCCATAGGCAGATACATTCTGGCTATACCGACATTGAATATAAACTCGATAGACAGGATTGATTTATCGTCTGACGATAATAACGGATCATATTATGATACAAGAAAACATATGGGGGTTGCCGGTAAAAACAGCAGCTACGCAACAGTGTTGAGCCTCAGATATACTGCGGATAACGGCGGTTTAGGGGATGTAAAGTCCGGCATGAAATTAATTGTTGATAATGTAATCGGGAACCGTCCTCTTATGGTGCTGCCGGTGGGAGGCCTTCTGTCAAGGATAAAGCTTTTTTCAGGTATAGGCATTATGGAAAACGGAGATATTGCGATACTTCTGGATACGGATAATCTTCCGTAAAACTATAAAAAAGATACGGCGGGTCGAGGATAAAAGAAAAATACATGGAAATTACAGGACTCCTTCTCCAGGCTATTCCGGAGAAGAACCATATTTATTAATTTTTTGAAACGGAATCCGAAAGACAAATGATGAAAAAAATTCTTGCAGTTGATAACGATGTATTTATCCGCGAATTTCTTACCGATATACTTTCAAATCAGGGTTATAAAGTTGTTACGGCTTCTGATGGTCTGACAGCCCTGGATATACTTAAAACATATACACCCGACATCATATTTGTCGACCTTGTAATGCCCAATATCGACGGTAAAAAACTCTGCAAAATCATAAGGGGCACAAGGGAGTTCGATAAAACACGGATAATCGTCCTCTCATCCATAGCTGCTGAAGAAAAAGCAAGCTTAATTTCCGTAGGAGCCAATCGCTGCATAGTAAAAGGACCTCTTGCAGAAATGGCCCGCAATGTTCTTGACGCGGTTGACAGTCCCGAATCCGATTTTGCCGATCGAGTGACCGGTATAGAAAAAGTTGACAAAAGAGAAATCACCGGCGAATTACTTTCAGTAAAGATACATTTTGAAGTCATACTGGAAAAAATGTCAGACGGAATACTGGAAATTACGGATGGAAGAATAGTATATGCCAATCCAAGCGCCCTGAATCTGACCATGATATCTGAAGAGAAACTGCTCGGAACATATTTCTCGGATCTTTTCAGGAAAAGCGACAAAAGCTTTATAGAGAATCTGATAACAGCAGAAAATACCGAAGAGTTACGGCATAGTGATAAAAAACTTGAATTGAATGAGTATATTGTAACTCTCGACATACTCTCCCTCGATAACGAAAAATCAAAAAAAGTGATTATAATCAGAAACATAAGCGACAGAGAGCGCGCGGAAGAGTCCCTTCTGCGGCATAATCTCGAACTCAGCCTCTTAAACAAAGCAAGCCATGCTGTCAGCTCCTCTCTTGAACTCGATAAAGTGTTTGAAACCGTGCTGGAAGAGGTAAGAAATCTTATGGCTGTTGCAGGAACCACCATCTGGCTGACTGATTTTAGCACCGGAGAACTGGTATGCCAGAAAGCAACAGGTTTGTCGGGCAACAGCATTCAGGGATTGCGCATCCCAGAAGGACAGGGCCTTGCTGGATGGGTATCAAGCAACAACAAAAGCCTCTTGGTGTCCGACGCGATCAAGGATTCGCGCCATTTTAAAGGCGTTGATATCATGACCGGCATGAATATGCGCTCCATACTGGGTGTTCCGATAAGGCTGCAAAAAAAGGCAATCGGGGTTCTGCAGGTGGTCGATACAAATCCGGGACGGTTCGATCCCAATCATGTTTCCCTTCTGGAAGCTCTTGCCGGCTCTGCGGCGATATCGATTGAAAATGCCCGCCTTTACCAGCAGGCGCAAAAAGAGATGAGTAACAGAAAACGTGCGGAAGAATTATTTCAGCAGAATAAAATCATAGAAGCAATAATAAACAGCCTTCCGGCTCTCGTTATTATAATAAAAGAGAACGGGCGGCTCGAAAAATGGAACAGGCAGCTGGAAGATATTACCGGCTTTTCCTCCCTGGAAATAGGGCAAAAGAGTTTCTTTGATTTTATTATCCCGAAAGACCGGGAAGCGGCTGAAAAAAGGATAAAAGATATATATAAAAAAGGATCCGGCGATTTTGAAACACACCTGGCGGTTAAAGACGAAAAGCATGCTCCCTATTATATAAACTGTTCCAGAACACAGCTGGATAATGAAACATATATTGTTGCGGCCGGAATGGACATATCCGAAAGGATCCGCCAGCAGGAAGAAAGTCTGGTATTGCAGTCCCAGTTAAGCCAGGCACGCAAAATGGAATCGGTAGGAACCCTCGCAGGCGGTATTGCGCACGACTTTAACAATATTCTCACACCTATAGTTGGCTTCACGGAGCTGGTTATGGATGATATATCTCCCGAATCGGAGTCATACAGCAATCTTTCCAATGTAATCAAGGCCGCGGACCGCGCCAGAGATCTTGTTCAGCAGATCCTTACCTTCAGCCGCCAGACTGAGCAGAAGCGGGTCCCCATGAATCCCCAGCCGGTAATAACCGAAACCATTAAATTGTTAAGGTCCTCTATACCAAAAACTATTGAAATAAACACGAACATAGATAAAAACTGCGGTAATGTCTTCTCCGACCCCAGCCAGATTCATCAGATCATTATGAACCTTTGCACCAACGCATACCATGCCATGGAGAAAAACGGCGGAAGGATAGATGTTTCTCTTTCAAATACATTTCTGACACCCGAAACGACCCGAAATGACCCGAATATGAAGATCGGCGACTTTGTCAAGCTCACGGTAAGAGATACGGGCCACGGAATCGAAAAGAGCATCCTGGATAAAATTTTCGAACCGTACTTCACCACAAAAGAACCAGGCAAAGGAACCGGCTTAGGATTGTCGCTGGTTCATGGGATTGTCCAGATTCACGGAGGATTTATTACTGTCGACAGCAGCATAGGTAAAGGAACCGCTTTTTCCGTTTATCTTCCCAAAATCGATACGGAAAAACCGGAAACTGCAAGTGTTAGGGAGAGTGTTGTTCCCGGCGGTACTGAGAATATACTCCTTGTCGATGATGACGAACAGATCCTTATAATGATGAAGCAGATGATGGAGCGCCTTGGATACGGTGTCACGGCAATCAAAAGCAGTACTGAATCTCTTATGCTCTTCTCCGCCTCCTCCGGAGACTTCGATCTCGTAATAACCGACATGACAATGCCTAAAATGTCTGGAGTTGATCTTGCATATGAAATGATGAAAATCAGGAAAGATATTCCTGTAATTCTTTACAGCGGCTTCAACGACATGTCTCTTGAATCAAAGGCAAAGGTTATAGGAATCCGCGAGATTGTAATGAAACCGGTGACGAAAGCGAACCTCGCGGAAGCAATAAGAAGGGTTCTTGATAAAGAGAAAAAAACTGCCGTATGACCTCTTTGAACTACACGCCTTAATGGGCCGGCAGAGTAAATCTCTCACAGGGTAATCACCGGACAAAAATAAGACTTAAAGCAGGAATGTATGTAATTGCGGCCAGCAGGATGAGCATTATTAAAAGGTATGGCGCCGATGCCCGGTAAAGCTGTGTTACCGGTTTTCCGAATTTCAGGCTGGCAATAAACAGGTTGATCCCGACAGGCGGGGTCGAATAGCCGATCTCGAGATTTAAAAGAAAAATGATGCAAAGGTGAACCGGATCAATGCCGTATTTTATTGCAACCGGAACCATGACAGGCACGATAATTACAATCGCTGAAAAAATATCCATCAGGCAGCCGACTGCAAGCAGAAAAAGATTCAAACCGGCGAGAAAATAATATTTGTTTTCGGTCAGATTCACAAGATATACGAGAAGGCGTCCGGGAATCTCCTCATCAACAAGGTATCCGGTGAAGCCAAGCGCAAATCCTAGAATTATAATGATGGCGCCTGAAACGATAACGCTTTCGATGATAATTCCGGGCAGGCGTCCTGAAAAATCTACCTCCTTCAGCACAAAGCATTCAACTGCAACTACATAAACAAGAACAAGTGCCGATGCTTCGGCTATAGTAGTAAACCCGCCGTATATCCCGGCTATGATCACTATAGGAACAGGCCATTCCCAGATTCCCGCCCTCAAGGCGTTCCATACATCTTTTCGTCCGGCCATATTATTTAAAACATACTTCTCCCCCGGGTCCGGCATGAAATATCTGTGGAAGAATGCATATGCAGATAGAAGAAGGACTAGAAGTATACCCGGAAGAAGGGCAGCCCTGAAGATCACCTCCGCATCAACCTGCGCCACAACTCCATAAAGTATAACCGGAAGGCTCGGAGCAAACAGCAGCCCCAGACTTCCGGAGGTAGTAAGCAATCCCAGGGAAAAATTTTCACCATATCTCTGCCCTGTAAGAACCGGGTAAAGAAGGCCTCCTACGGCCACAATGGTTACTCCGCTCGCGCCGGTCAGGGCTGTGAAAAATGCGCAGGAACAGATCGCGGCTACGGCTATCCCCCCGGGAATCCGTCCGGTTAATGCTTTCATAAGGTTCATTATCCGCAACGGCGCGCCTGTTTCGGCAAGAAGGCAGCCGGAAAAGGTAAAGAGAGGCAATGCGACAAGAACGGGCATCGATGCGAGCCTGTTCATTTCAATTACTATTGTCTGGAGAGAAGCAAGGTCATTATCAATGAAAAAGAAGCAGGCTATTGACAGGCCGGCAATAACCGTAAAAAGAGGGGTTTCAAGAAGAGCTAAAAGAAAGATTCCTGTAATTATTATAGTGAATTGATTCATTCAATTATTTCTTATAGATATCATATACAATCCTTGTAAAATACCTGAAAACCGAGAGGGCAAAAAAGAGGGGAAAAGCCACTGATAAAAAGCCTTTATTCCCGAAAATCTGGACCTCATTCGACACAAACTGGAGTGAAGAATAAAAAAGGATCCCTGATACAGCCATGCCGAAAACGGAAACCGCTAAATTTGAATAATGACGGGCTGTAGCCGGACAGAACCTGATCAGAAGATCCAGTTTTATATGCCGTCTTTTTTTCAAGGCGAGGGATGACCCGATCAGCGCAAGCCAGAGGACAAAAACAGGGGCGGCTTCAAATATCTCTTCGAATGAAAGATTAAAAATATTCCGGGATAAAATGTTAAATGCGACGAGAAGCGCGAGTCCTGAAAAGAGAATGACCGCCAGAGTTTTTTCGGTCTTTTCCAAAAAATCATCTATCTTTCTGATAAAATGCATCTTTAATATCCGCCCCCCTCCCCTCCGGTTTTTTGCGACACATCTTATCTGGACGCTTTACGGGTTTCCCTGTACTCCTTTATTATTTCCTGAACTCTGATAAAGAGTTCTCTCGAATATATTTCCGGTATATTTTTTTCATACGTCTTTAATGCGCTCTCCTGAAACGAGATTATCTCCTGTTTCAGAGGCAAAACGAATCTGATTCCCGATTCTTTCAGCACCGTTTTTGCCTCATCATTATCGCGGCGCGTCAGCCGGACCAGCTCGGCGCAATAATTCCTCGCGGTATCCTTCAAAATTACCTGATTTTTTACGGAAAGACTGTCAAATGTTTTTCTATCCATAAGGAATCCGCCTGTAGAATTAACCATCGGATAATCAAGCATGTATTTTATCTTTGTATGCCACTGGAAAGCAACCGAAGCTAATATGGGAGAATAAAAAGAATCTATCATGCCGGTTTCCAGCCCTGTGCTTACATCGGACAAATGAAGCGGATATGTCTTTATTCCGAATGTCGAAAGAAAAGTCTGTGCAACCGGATCTCCTTTCCAGACCCACATCTTTATTTTTCTCAAAGCATCCTGTTTCGATATTTCATATGACGAAAAAAAATAGACAAATCCGGCTTCCGCAAAACCCAGAAGTATATAATTTTTCCGGGCGAAACCGGCGGCAAATTCATTGTAAAGTTTCTCTTTTACATAATCGATCTCTCCGTAATCTTTAAACAGGAGCGGGGCTTCGAGAATACGTACCTCCGGCAAAGGGACCCCCAGTCCGACTCCTGAAAAGCCAGCGGCATGTATGCGTCCTGCCTGCATCTTCCTGATTATGTCGAGCTCATCTCCGCTTATGCCGCCTGCATATATTTTGAATTCAATCTCTCCGTTAGTCCGCGTCCTCACCTCATCTGCCATTTTATGCAGGGTCTTCGTCCATGTACTGCCTTCAGGAGTAACCAGCGCGATTTTAATTACTGCGGCACCGGATTGATTCACTCCCCAAAAGATAATCAATATCATCACAAAAATAACACCTGGAATACGAAACATTTTCATATTTATTTTCTCATTTTATAAGTACATATACGCTTTCTATTACGGTTCAAACAAAAGATCGGTTGCCTGAAGATAAATCTCTGCTCTTTGCGCGGCAATTGTGTTGTAGAAAAGGTTCTCTTTTATTCTTCCTGAAGACTGTATGATCTTCTTCATAATCTCTTCAAATTTCTCTTTCTCCTGTCTTCTCCAGAGATAATATCTGCCGTAGTAAAGTTCGCATAATAAGAATGAATCACCTTTGCGCTTTTTTAAACTGTTATAGTGATATAGCGACAACTTGAGTTTTTCATCCGAAATAGGCGGCACAGACGAGTAATAGGCAATAAGAAAAAGATGCGCCCCTCCGTAATAATAATCCGGATCAAGTTCCGTTACCCGGTTCATTATCTTTTCCACAAGATACGCCTTTGAGATAAAATATACCGAATCCTGATTCAGGTTTATATACGAGCCCAGGTTAAACCCGTACCAGAAAAGAGCAGGAACATCCTCTCTTGTCATCTTATTTAAAATAATATCCGCCAGGCCGGGATTTTTAAATTTTTCGTCCGCTTCGGGATAACTTGTTTTAAGCGCCCTTAGAGCGTAATCGGCGCCCTTAATATAATATCTGTTTACGTTTTCCTTAAGCCGCTTCTGTTCGCCATAATCGGAACGGGATGATGCCAAAAGAGAGGCTTCAAGTTTTCCTTCAAAAAA
>CAZOEH010000148.1:0-7258 GCA_964578785.1 uncultured Desulfonema sp.
AGAAGATTGAATATTTTCGGTATTTCTTTGAAATTGTATTTGTTGACTGTAAACCTCAATCCGACCTTGATTCCGGCGGCCATGCAGTTTCTTATGCCGTTTAAGGCTCCTTCAAATGCGCCTTTGATTCCTCTGAACCGGTCGTTTATCTCTTCCATGCCGTCCAGGCTTATTCCGACATATGAAAGACCTATATCTTTGAGCGTTTTTGCAGCCTGCTCCGTTATCAGTGTTCCGTTTGTCGAAATAACCGCCCGCATGCCCTTTTTCACAGCATAGCCCGCGAGTTCGGGCAGGTCTTTCCTCATCATTGGTTCTCCGCCCGAAAAGAGGAGGACAGGCGCGCCGAAACCGGCAAGATCATCTATAAGTTTTATCCCGTCTGAAGTTGAAAGCTCGTTCTCGACGGGAGCGCTTTTTGCGTGCGCATAGCAGTGAACGCATTTTAAGTTGCATTGCCTTGTGATATTCCACACGACAACAGGTTTTTTATCCGACGAAAACTGCAGAAGGTGGGACGGAAGCTGTGAAGAAGAACGACCGTACCGAAGAGCATCCGACGGTTCGACAGTGCCGCAATATAGTTTTGATATTCCGATCATTTTGTGAATTAGAACCTTTCTTTTTTCAATTGGGGGAAAATAATGATCCCGTAAAAATCCATGAAAGCCATAACAATATCTAATATAATCAAGGGCAGGTTAAAAAGCAAGCATGGGGTGCCTTCAGCTTTCCCTGTCAAAGCATAAAGAGGCATCCGGGTACTTTCTTTTGAATTCGCTGTAAAAAGCTTTGCCGCGTTTTTCAACCTTGCCCCAGAATCTTTTTTCTTTCATAGCTGATTTGATATCCGTGTTCCGGTAAACTCTCATGAACCGCAAAAGATCGCGGTTTGTCAGACCTGTATCCATGCTCGAAAAATAAAGGGCGGCTATATCTTTTACTTTCCAGCGCAAAGGTGTTTTACGGCGGAACTGGACACGGTGGAGGTCTATAAGATGAATTTCAGGATTTCTGTTGCCGCTGCCGGCAATTCCGGAAGATAACTCAAGAAGAAAGTGGCAAATGTAAAGATCCCTGTGATTCATGCCGTTTTCATGAAGAATTCGTGTTGTTTCGGCGACCTTTGTTATAAGGGATTTCTTAAGGGTATAGGAAGGCGGCATTTTTTGCCAGTTGCGGCAGAAATCTTCGAGGCTTACGGTGTTTGTCAATTCTTCCGTTATTACAAATGACTGAATTTTTGCGGGATTCATTCCTCTTTTCCCATATCCGACAAGAGACATCGTTTTTATACCGAGCCGTTCGAGTTTCCTGATCGCTGTCCACTCATTCTGGGCTCCTATTACAGGGAGCCGGAACTGAAATATGTTTTTAAGAAGGTCTTTCCAGCCGATACCGCTGTGAAACTTGCCGAAATAATTCTTGCCGTCTATTGTGAAACGGATGGTTTTGCGCCCTTCTTTATTGCGGTAAACCTTCCCTTCAAGCGCAAAAAGCCTCTCAAAGAGATCCTCTCCTTTCCATCGTTTCTCCCATTCTTCAGGTACAACAATCATCGGATAACCCTATAAAAAATGTTGAATATTTTATCCCATTCCGCTAAATCAATATATCTTTTCCGGGATATAATCAATAAAAAGCAAAATTCATTTTTAATCAGTCTCAGGCGGACCGCAGCCTGCTGCGGGGATCTTCAAATAATTTTGCAAGCTCAGTACATATTTGCTATAGATTAACAGGACCGCGACATAAAATCCGCCGCCGCGGAATTTCTATGGAATGAAATGAAAAGGAAAGTCAGGATTTTTTACGGTACCATAAAATAAATATGATGATTCACTTAAATTATAAACTATCCGGAGACAAATCATGGCGATAAAAAAAGAACTGCTCGAAATTCTTGCATGCCCGAAATGCAAAGGGGATATCCACCTTAATAATACAGGCGACGGGCTTATATGTGACAAATGCAGGCTCATATATGAAATACGGGATGATATTCCAATCATGCTGATAGACGAAGCGAAGCCGTTATAGCAGGGGAATTCATGAGCACTCCAGGGGCTCCGAAGCCTGCAAAACTTGTAATCGGGATTATCCTGAAACAGAAGGGATACATAGAGCAGCTTGCGGATGAGCTTGCAGTAAGATTCGGCCCGGTTGATATTATCAGCCAGTGGTTCTCATTTGATTATACGGATTATTATGAATATGAAATGGGTTCCCCTCTTTTCAGAAGAGTGTTTGCTTTCAAAACCCTTATAGAGCAGCAGGATCTTTCGCAAATAAAAAAATTTACCAATGATATTGAATTGAGATACTCGGAGAACGGAAAAAGAGCTGTAAATATAGATCCCGGATACATGCTGTGCGAACGTTTTGTTCTTGCAACGGGCAAAAATTACACCCATAGAATTTATATCGGAAATAATATTTATGCCGATTTGACCCTGATTTATCAGGAAGGCGGGTTTAAAAAACTGCCCTGGACATACCCTGATTACGCCGATAAGAAAATGCTCTCTTATCTTAAAAATGTCCGCGATAAATATATTACAGATCTGAGACGGAAAGAAGAGAAATGATAAAAAGTATGACCGGTTTTGCCCGGGACGAAAAAACAGATGAAAAAATTGAAATTGTGACGGAAATCCGTTCATATAACAGCAAAAATCTTGATGTTAACATTCGTATACCCCACGATTACCTTTCATTTGAGGAAAAGATCAAAAGACTTGTCGGCGACAGAATATCAAGAGGCCGTATTGAGATCAGGATTGAGATAAAAAACAATGTCAATAATGTCCGGGAGTTTGAAATAGACGAGGGGAAGGCGAGAGCATACTATGATGCTCTTATGCGCCTTAAAAACATTTTGAAAATCGAATCAGGAATACCTCTTGATATTATATCCGGAGCCGAAGGAGTTATAAAGCCTGCCTCTGTTGTTAAAGATATTGAGTCGGAATGGCCTTTAATAAAGGATTCTCTTGAAAATGCCATGTGCCGGCTGGATGAAATGAGAAAAAAAGAGGGTGAATTTATTGCCGGTGATTTTATACTGCGGTTCGGTTGTATTGAAGAAGCATTGAGGCGGATTGAAAATGAATCGCGGAATATCCCTCTTTATTATATGGAACGTCTGAAGGAGAGGATATCGTTGCTGGCCGGGGATACTGTGGAGCTGGATGCCTGCAGAGTAGCCCAGGAGACGGCATTCCTTGCCGACAGGTGCGATATTTCTGAGGAAATAGTCAGGGCTAAAAGCCATATCATCCAGTTTAATTTGATAATGAATTCGGGGGAACCTGCCGGAAGAAAGCTTAATTTTCTTCTGCAGGAACTGAACCGCGAGTTCAATACCATGGGATCAAAAACAGAAAAGGCTCTTGTATCTCATACCATTGTGGATATTAAGTCGGAGATTGAGAAGATAAGGGAACAGGTGCAGAATATCGAGTAGAAGCGCGGGAGACAAACCAATAAGCAACAGACTGGTAAAGAGGTAATTGTCGGGAGGAGAATGAAACAGACTTTATTAAATATCGGCTTCGGAAGCACAGTGGTAGCTGAGCGGGTTGTAGCGATAATTTCACCCAATTCGGCGCCGATGAAGCGCCTGAAGGATGATGCAAAAGAAGAAAAACGACTTGTCGATGCGACGCACGGGAAAAAGACAAGGGCAATAATTGTAATGGACAGCAACCATGTTGTGCTTTCCGCGACCCAGTCTGAAACCTTATCCCAACGCCATGCCGCGCTCAAGGAATCCAAATAAATGCCATGCCTCCCGGAGCTGTTATCGTGAACGCAGCGAATGATAATACGGCGGCGAAAGAAATGGGCCGTCTCTTTATCCTTTCCGCACCTTCGGGCGCCGGGAAAACGACTCTTTGCCGGGCTTTGATGAAACATTTCAAAGATATGCTTTATTCCGTATCCTTCACAACAAGGGATCCGCGGAAAGACGAGATAAGCGGAATCGATTACCATTTTGTATCGAAGGAAGATTTCGCAGAAAAGATAAAGGAAGGGAAATGGGCGGAATGGGCTGAAGTCCACGGGAATTTTTATGGAACATCGGCTGAATTTCT
Organism: uncultured Desulfonema sp.; assembly: GCA_964578785.1. Lineage (GTDB taxonomy): Bacteria > Desulfobacterota > Desulfobacteria > Desulfobacterales > RPRI01 > RPRI01. Next base: position 4,098 of record CAZOEH010000148.1, read on the forward strand.
GGATGAGGCGCTTTCTTCGGGAAGAGATGTACTTCTTGATATAGATGTTGAGGGAACCAGGCAGATACTGAATAGATATCCGGATAGCATTACGATTTTTATAACGCCTCCTGATTTAGGAATTCTTCGGAAACGGATCGAGTCAAGAGGATCGGACAGCAGAGTGGTAATCGAAAGGCGGCTGAAAACCGCCGAGATGGAGATGGCTCAAAAAGGCCTCTACAAACATGTGATTCTCAATGACAGTCTGGATGAAGCTGTTGCGGATATTGTTTCGATAGTTGAAATGTACGGGAGAGGTGTGGGGCGAAAAGGACGGAAGTCCGAAAAAGAAAACGGCGGAGGGGTAAAGACAAAGGGGGAATGAGGCAGTTCGAAATTCGAAGTTCGATGTCCTAAGTGCGGGTAATTATGAAAACTGAAATGCTATACGGGATTCACCCTGTTTTTGAAGCTCTCAGGGCGGGCAGGAGAGAATTCTTTGAACTTTATATTGCCGGGGAGAGGGATTCGGATCGCTATAAAGACATAACCGGTCTGCTCTCACCGCGAAAAATACCGGTAAAAAGAGTCAAGCCGGCGCAAATTGAGCAAATGACCGGCCCGGTCCTTCACCAGGGCATAGCGGCAAGGGTAAGCGAATATCCTCTGATTCCTTTTGATGATATTTTAAAGATCATAAAACCCGGCATTACGGATTTTCTGATATTGCTTGACAACATAGTCGATCCGCAGAATCTTGGCGCGCTTGTCAGAACAGCATTATGCGTCGGTACCGGAGGTGTTATAATTACAAAGGACCGGTCAGCTTCTCCGACACCTGCCGTTTCGAAGGCTTCGGCCGGTGCGCTTGAGCATATATCACTGTCGAAAGCGACAAACATGATAAATGTCATAAAAGTAATAAAAGATAAAGGATTCTGGATTGCAGGACTGGACGCTATGGCCGATATGCCGGTATATGATTGTGATTTCAGGGCTCCGACTGCACTGGTAATAGGGGGAGAGGAAAAAGGGATAAGGCCTCTTGTCAGATCTAACTGTGATTTCCTGGTTTCGATTCCACAGAAGCGGGGAATCAGTTCTCTTAACGCCTCAGTTGCCGGAGCTGTGGTTATGTATGAAGTGTTCAGGCAGCGTAATCATTGAAAAGTGGTCGATGATTCGAGGGAGCAAGGGTTCAAGTGAAAAGATAAGCCACAAAGGCGCAAAGGCGCAAAAAAATTATACTTAGTGGCTTCGTGCCTTGGAGGCGATGGGAAAAAAGTGCAATTCAATATTCGAAGTTTTAGGCACGATGTTCGATATTCGAAGTATGAATTTTGATGTACTAAGTGCGAATCATAAAAAAGATCAAGGAGAGGTAGAGAATAAATGGCAGGAGTAAAAATTACTGTTAATGACGATGGTTCGCTTAATATTCCGGATTTCCCGGTTATACCTTTTATAGAAGGAGATGGCACCGGGCCTGATATCTGGAAAGCGTCAAGACTGGTCATGGACGGCGCCGTTGCAAAAGCTTATAAGGGTAAAAGGAAAATCGAGTGGCTGGAGATACTGGCCGGTGAAAAGGCTTTTTCGAAGACAGGCAAGTGGCTTCCCGAGGAGACACTGAAGTCGATCAGAGAGCATTTTATTGCCATAAAAGGTCCTATGACTACGCCGGTGGGTAAAGGGATAAGAAGTGTTAATGTCTCTTTGCGTCAGAAACTTGATCTCTTTTCATGCGTCCGCCCTGTAAAATATATCGAAGCTGTTCCAAGTCCCATGAAAAACCCGGAAAAAGTCGATATGGTAATTTTCCGTGAAAATACGGAGGATGTGTACGCCGGAATTGAATGGGAATCAGGAAGCGAGGGGGCGGATAAAATAAGGTATTTTCTGGAAAGCAACATGGGTATTTACCTTCCGGCCGATGCCGGTATAGGTATTAAATCCATTAGTGAGAAAAACAGCAAGCGGCTGGTGGCAAGTGCCATAGCATATGCCGTTGAAAACGATATTTCAAGCGTAACCCTCATGCACAAGGGTAACATAATGAAATTCACCGAGGGCGCTTTTTCGAAATGGGGTTACGAAGTCGCAAAAGAAAAATTCAAAGATAAAACAATGACCGAGCAGGAGCTTTTTGATAAATATAAAGGAGAGAGGCCTGAAGGCAGAATAGTAATAAAGGACCGGATTGCCGACATGCTTTTTCAGCAGGTTATCCTGCGCCCCGAAGAATACGGGGTAATTGCCGCTCCGAATTTAAACGGAGACTATCTTTCAGATGCTATCGCCGCCCAGGTCGGGGGACTTGGCATGGCGCCCGGCGCCAATATAGGAGATTCCTGTGCCGTTTTTGAAGCCACCCACGGAACAGCCCCGAAGTATGCAGGGAAAGACATGGTGAATCCGGGTTCGCTTCTATTATCCGGCGCCATGATGCTCGACTACATGGGATGGAAGGAGGCCTCCGTGCTGATACGGACCGGGCTGCAGTCAACCATTAAGGATGGAATTGTCACTTATGATCTTGCGCGCCAGATAAAAGGCGCTAAAGAGGTAAAATGCTCGGAGTTTGCAATTGCTATCGTTAACAGAATAAGCGGGCTATGAATGTTCTGGATTCGTCTGACGGCAATATTGAAAGAGGCTGTTTTCCCTTCAAAATGTATTGTGTGCGGTTCCTTTTTCCGATTTTCCGGAAAGAGCGGATTTATAAATGATTACGCCCCGGGATTGTTTGAACCGGATAAGATTACATTTGAAAAGGTGATGGCCCATTTAATATGTCCGGACTGCCTCGGCGGTTTTCTGCCTGCCGAATCGCCTGTCTGCTCTGTATGCGGGTTTGTTTTCACAAGCCGTGAAGGGGAAGACCATCTTTGCGGGAAGTGCATTGATCTTCCGAAGCATTTCGGTAAAGCCCGCGCAGTCGGACTTTATTACCGGGCGTTCATGGAAGTTATACACTCTTTCAAGTATAAGGGAAAACTTCAGCTTGCGGGGCCGCTTGAAACGCTTCTCTTTTCCGTTCTGATCCGGCACTGGAATATAAACGATTTTGACCTTGTTGTTCCTGTTCCGCTTCACGTTAAGCGCTTCAGGGAGCGGGGCTTTAATCAGGCATATCTCCTTGTAAAAAATCTGGCAATTCAGGCTGAAAAATTTATCCA